>CAZHUR010000147.1:0-6609 GCA_964535395.1 uncultured Acidimicrobiales bacterium | reverse complement strand
AGGAGTACTTGCGTGACAACGCAGCCAACCTCAGCGAGAAGTCGGTCGAGACGCTCGACAAGAACTCGCTTCGAGTGCTCGACAGCAAACGCGGCCAAGACCAAGAGATCGTGGCGGGCGCGCCCGTGATGGTCGACTACCTCACCGAGGAAACCGGCGAGCACTTCGCTGCGGTTCGCGAGGGCCTGGACTCGCTGGGAATTTCCTATGAGATCTCGCCACGTCTCGTGCGAGGCCTCGATTACTACACCCGAACCACGTTCGAGTTTGCGTCTACCGCTCTCGAGAACGCCCAAAACGCTGTCGGCGGCGGTGGTCGATACGACGGATTGGCCGAGTCGCTCGGAGGTAAGCCCACTCCTGGTATTGGCTTTGCGCTCGGCGTCGACCGCATCTTGTTGGCCTGTGACGCAGAGGAGACTTTCGAAAGTCCAGGCGTCACGCCGGATGTGTTTATTGTCGACCTCGTGGGTGGTGGCGAAGCAACAATTCTCGCCGACCAACTTCGAGGTAAGGGCATTGCCGCCGACCGTGGCTTCGATGGTCGATCGATGAAAGCCCAGATGAAGGTCGCAGATCGATCGAACGCACCGTGGGCCATCATCATTGGTGAGGCCGAACTGGCTGACGGAAACGTAACGCTCCGCGATATGCACGGCGACAGCGGGCAAACTCTGATCAGCCGGGAAGACCTCCCTAACGTACTCTCGGAGCGTCTCGGCTAGGGCGCCGAAGGATGCTCCACCTCCAACAACCTCTCAACTTCGAACACTGAAAGAAGCCATGTCACTTCGCACCCACTACTGCGGCGAAATCAACGCCGAACATGTCGGCCAAACCGTCACTGTCGCCGGCTGGATTGATACTCGCCGCATCCACTCTGAACACCTCGCCTTCGTCGACGTGCGAGACCACACCGGGATCGTGCAGGTTGTTGTCGACCAGAAGGTCGACGTGCGCAGCGAGTACGTCGTTGCGATCACCGGCACTGTTGCTGCACGCCCTGCGGACATGGTCAACGACAAGTTGGCCAGTGGCGAGATCGAGATTCGCGACACCGAGGTGAAGATCCTCAACGAAGCCGAACCACCTCCGTTCCCGATACACGACCGAACAGAGGTCGACGAACTGTTGCGTCTCGAGCATCGCTATGTCGACCTGCGCCGCGAAAAGATGCAGCGCAACCTGCGTGCGCGCGCAAAGGTCAACAGTGCAATCCGTGGCGCGATGGAACGCCAGGGATTCTGCGAAATCGAAACGCCGATGCTGATCGCCTCCACCCCAGAGGGCGCACGCGACTTCGTCGTGCCATCACGCCTTCACCCCGGCAACTTCTACGCTCTGCCGCAGAGCCCGCAGCTCTTTAAGCAGCTTTCGATGGTCGGCGGGATGGATCGCTATTACCAGATTGCGCGCTGTCTTCGAGACGAAGATCTCCGAGCCGACCGCCAGTTCGAATTCATGCAACTTGACGCTGAGGCCAGTTTCGTTGACCAGGAAGACGTCTTCACTTTCATCTCCGAGGCCGTAGCTGACGCGACGGAAGCAATAACCGGGGAACGTCCAACCGATTTCCCGCGCATGACCTATGCCGAAGCGATGAACCGCTACGGCTCGGACAAGCCCGATGTTCGCTTTGGCATGGAACTCGAAGAACTAACCGACCTGTTTACCGAGACCGAATCGAACGTGTTCAAGACGCCATCGATCAAGGGAATCTGTATGCCCGGCGGCGCCGACGAGCTCGGACGCAACAAGATCGACGAACTGACCGACCAGGCCAAGCAGTGGGGAGCCAAGGGTCTTGCGTGGTTCCGCATGAAGGAAGGTGGCCTCGAAGGTGGCCTCACCAAGTTCATGAGCGAGTCAGAGCTGAACGGTGTTGCTGAACGCCTCGGCGCAAAGACCGGCGACATGGTATTCCTCATCGCAGACGAGCGTCGAGTGGCCAACAAGGTGCTCGGTCTGCTTCGTCTCGAACTGGGCAAGCCGCCGATCAACAGCGGCGAATTCAGCTTCCTATGGATCACCGACTTTCCGCTCTTTGAAGATGTGATCGATGGAAACCCGATTCCGGCCCATCACCCGTTTACGATGCCCCACGCCGACGATGTGGAGATGCTCACTACTGCTCAGGGCGACGAGTGGCTCGACATTCGCTCTCAGGCCTACGACCTCACTCTCAACGGCTGGGAGCTAGGTTCTGGTTCGATCCGAATCTTCGAGCGTGATGTGCAGGCTCAGATATTTGAGATCCTCGGCATTGGTGAAGAAGAGCAGATGGCCAAGTTCGGCTTCCTCCTCAACGCCTTCAGGTACGGAGCGCCGCCACACGGTGGTTTCGCATTCGGAATCGACCGCCTGACAGCCTTGCTCGTCGGCGAAGAGAACATTCGTGAGGTGATCGCGTTCCCGAAGACCCAGAAGGGCTCGGACCCGCTCACCAACGCACCAAGCCCGATCGACCAGACCCACCTAGAAGAACTCGGCCTGCGCATCCTGCCTCAGGAACACTGAGATGATGGTTGGGGGAGCGAAGCTCGCGGAGCGACCATGCCGACTTCCGCGGAGCTCGACCGGAAGTGTCGAGAAGTGAAGAGTTACAAGGGCGCGTTTATCGACTTTATGATCGAAGCGGATGTGCTGACCTTTGGTGAGTTCACCACGAAGTCCGGTCGAGCAACGCCCTACTTTGTCCAGACCGGGAAGTACCGCACTGGTTCGCAGATCCGTCGTCTGGGCAATTTCTATGCCGATGCGATCGAGGCCAACTTCGACGACTTCGATGTCTTGTTTGGCCCCGCATACAAGGGCATCCCACTCGCAGTGGAGACCGCCGCTGCGCTGTCGGAACGTGGCAAGGATGTGGCTTTCATGTTCAACCGCAAGGAAGCAAAGGACCACGGCGAGGGTGGAACGCTCGTCGGTCATCAACTCCAAGATGGCGACAGGGTGCTCATCATTGAAGATGTCACGACGGCGGGCACCTCGATTCGGGAAACCGTTCCCGTGCTGCGTGCTGCAGCAAACGTTGAGTTGGCTGGTCTCATCGTTTCGGTGAACCGCATGGAACGGGGCACCGGCGACCAGGCTGCACTCGACGAGATTGCAGATGAGTTCGCGATGCCGACGCATTCGATCGTGACGACCGAAGAGATCATTTCCCACGCCGACCTTTCCCACGACATGGAAGCCAAGATGCGCGCTTACCTAGCGGAGTACGGCCCGCGCTAGCGTCTCCAGATGGCGCAGCTGACGATCATTACTGGAGCATCGAGCGGTATCGGGGCCGAGCTTGCTCGCCAGGCCGCCGCCGCTGGCCATACCGTCGCAACCGTGAGCCGCCGCCCTGGCCCAGGCCAACACCTGACGGCCGACCTGTCCGATCCCTCGGCCTGGAGCGTCACGTCGAACTGGGTTGCTCAACTCGTGGAGTCTCAGACATGGGACCGCGTCGTCTTCATCCATAACTCTGGCTCGCTCCATCCGGCTGGTTTCGCCGGGGAGGTGGACAGCGATGCCTATGTTCAGAACGTGTTGCTCAATTCAGCATCCACGCAGGTTCTCGGCGACCGGTTCATCGCGGAGGCTGAACGTGCTGGGGTTCCTGCACAGTTTCAGGTGATCAGCTCGGGTGCAGGTAAGCGACCGTTCCTTGGATGGTCGAGCTATTGCGCTGGCAAGGCGGCTGGCGACATGTGGGTTCAGGCAGCAGGCCTCGAGCGGGCCGAACGGGGAAGCGCCGTCACCATTGTTTCGGTAGGGCCAGGTGTGGTCGACACCGACATGCAGGCACACATTCGTTCACAGAGTGAAGAGACCTTCCCGCTGGTCGAGCAGTTCCAAGAGATGAAAGATCAGCTTGCCTCGCCGAGCGACGTCGCGGCCAAGCTATTGACTCTCGCCGCTAGGAACGCAGGAGACAGTCTTGGCGACACCGTGCTCGCAAACGGCGCTGTACTCGACGTATCGCAGTTCTAAAGCCGGTTAGTACGGCGACTCGTAAGCGTCGGTAGGAGCGCTTTCTTCAATGCTGATCGAGACGAGGTCGACTACGACTCTGCGAGCATCACCGGTTAGTTCGCTCAACGGCGTATCAGATGGGCGTATCTGAACGTCGGCGACTACCCAGGTGTCGTCTTCGTACACACCGTCAACACCCTGAACAACGACCTGGATCGGTACGCCATCTGCGGCACAGCAGCTCACCAAGAACTTTGTGAGAAGAAAGCCACCTTCGATGTCGGGATCGTTGACGACGAGACCTTCTAGACGCACGGTCTCCCCATTGAGGCTCTGCGCAGGATCCCATGTTGCCCGGTCAACGAAGTCGAAGACGCGCATCTCGATCGGTTCGGCTGAGACTTCGAGAGGCGGAAATTCGCGATCGCTCACGACCGGTGTGAATGCTTCGACTCGTTCGGCAGCGGCTGCGCCCAAACCGGTCGGTGCAACGGAGATGAGAACCGAGAGGGGTAGAACCATGAGCCAGCCAACCTTTGGAGCCGACATGCGGCGCAAGGAACTCGGGTCGTCCTGTTCTTCCTTGATTGCGACTCGGGCTTCGTAAGCTCCCAAGAGAAAGAGGACGACCGTTGCGAGCAGTAGCGGGATCTGCATTCGTTGTTGGATGAAGAAGCCGAAGGAACCGCTCCATAGCAAGCGAGCCATGATGACCGCAAGGTAGAGCATGACGACGGCACGTCCGAGTCGGTTCACAGGAATATTCTCCCGACGACGACCGCGCTTAGGACGGCGACTACGAGGGTGACCGGAGCAAAGATCATGGCGAAGCGACGCCCGAAGACGCCGGCGTGAAGTGCTATGAGCTTGAGGTCGATGACCGGACCGACGACCAGGAAGACCAGTCGTGAGGTGAGTGAGAACTGAGGAAGCCCCGCGGCGACGAAGGCATCTGCTTCAGAACAGATCGAGAGCAGCACGGCGAGTGCAGCAAAGATGAGGATCGACTGCCATTCGTTCTCGGCGACGGCGTTGATAATCGAGCGTGGAATGACGAGTTGCAACGTGGCTGCTGCGAGTGCGCCGACGACGAGATAGCCGCCTGCGTGAAGCAGATCCTTCGCTGCAACATCGGAGAACGTGGCAAAGCGGTTGCCCTTGTGAGCATGGTCGTCTTTGCCGATCATCGATGACAACAGCGACTCATCGTTCCTGCGTGCCCACCAGGAGCCAACGAGAATCGCAACAGCAAGAGATGCAAAGAAGCGCGCTGCTACGAGTGAGTAGTTGCCGGGGAACGCGACCGCCGTCGAGACGAGAACGACCGGGTTGATCGCCGGAGCAGCCAGCAGGAAGGTGAGCGCTGCGGCCGGTGGGGTTCCCGATCCAACAAGACGGCCAGCGATTGGGACCGAGCCACATTCACAGCCCGGAAGAGCAATACCAGCAAGGCCCGCTGCGGGAACAGCGAAAATGGTCTTCTTTGGAACGATTCGTTCAACCAACTCGGGCGAGACAAAGGCGGCGATCAGGCCACTGATCACAACTCCGAGAACGAGGAACGGAAGTGCTTGAATCGTGACCGAGACGAACAGTGTCGACCAGAGTCGGAGGTCTTCGTTGGTGAACGCGTCGACTCGGTTACGAGCGAGCAGAGTTACCGCGATCGGAATGAGCAGCACATAGGGGCCGTAGCCGCGCTTCGCTGTCGGCGTATCGTGCTGATGATCATCGTCGTGATCGCACGCGTCGCTATGGATGTGCTCGCTATCGAGTGAGGTAGTCGTGGATACCACAACACCTACAGTAGTTGACCAGTCCGGAGGTCAGCTAAAGCCGTACGGCCTACCTCTCCTAAAACGAAAATTGAAGGATTTTGATGCGCTGAGCATCACCAGACTTCAAATTTCGGTTTGGGTGACGGCTAGGGTGCGGGCGTGACCGATCTGTTCGCTGCTGCAGCTGCTGAGCATCAATCGAAACGAGCTCCGCTCGCCGACCGGCTTCGCCCGACGCGGCTCGACGACATTGTTGGCCAAGACCACCTGCTTGGGAAGGGCCGCCCCTTGCGGGGCTTGATCGAAGCTGACACCCTCGGTTCTGTGATCTTTTGGGGCCCGCCCGGCACTGGCAAGACCACGCTGGCCAAGGTGATCGCCCGAACGACCAGCCGAAGCTTCGAGTCTCTGTCTGCGGTAAGCGCGTCGGTCAAGGACGTTCGTGAGGTGCTGGCGCGGGCGAAGGACCGTCTTGGTCAGCACGGCCAAGCAACCATTTTGTTTCTCGACGAGGTCCACCGCTTCAACAAGAGCCAGCAAGATGCACTGCTCCCCGGCGTGGAGAGCGGCCTTATCAGCTTGATCGGTGCAACCACCGAGAACCCGAGCTTCGAAGTGAATGCCGCGCTGCGCAGTCGATCGACGCTGTTCCGGCTGAACATGCTCGACGAGGAAGCGCTCAAGTTGCTTGCTGCAAGAGGCCTTGAGGCCGAAGATGTGGACGCCGCCGACGACGCAATTCAATTGCTCGTCGACCGAAGCGCCGGCGACGGGCGACAAGTTCTCACCGCGCTCGGGGTGGCGGCAGCGCTGGCGAAGCAGACCTCAGACAAATCGGGTAAGCCCACCGTTCGCGAAGAGCACGTTG
>CAZHUR010000146.1:0-6618 GCA_964535395.1 uncultured Acidimicrobiales bacterium | reverse complement strand
CGTCGGTACTGACCAACTCATCGTCTACGTCAGCGTCGTCAGAAGTCTCGTCTTGGGTTGCCGGCTCGACCACGACCTCGGGCATTGCCTCGATGGCCTGTTCCTCCACGCCATCGACGGTGGGCTGGTCTGGCGCCGAATGATCCTGAACGCTCTGTTGAATCTCGATGTCGGGCGCTGCTTCAACGTCGGCCCCAGACGCTCCGCTGTGGTCTGGCGCAAGTTCGATGCCGAGCACATCATCGTTATTGGCAAGTCGCTCAAGGTCGTCGATCGATCCACCCATACCGACTCGCAACGCCTCAACGGAATTCCGGACGCGGGCACGTTGTGCCGCGAGGTGAGTTTCGAGCAATGAAATATCTGCAAGCAGCTGGCTGCGCACACCTTCGAGCTCGACAACTTCGGCACGAATCGGCTCGCGCATTTCAGCTGCTTCGGTCTGAGCGGTCAGCTCGATTGCTTCAACTCGCTCCTTGGCCGTGGCCTCAGCCTGCTCGAGGACGGCCTCGGCTTTCGCACGTGTTTCTGCCCGCGACTGCTCTGCTTCTGCCTTGGTCGACTCTTCGAGGTTGTCTTTCTCGGCTCGCGCCTTGGCAACTTCCTCTTTGACCGTCGCTCGCAGCTCGGCAGCCTCTGCCTCAGCATCGGCGACCATCGTTTCGGCCTCACGGGTAGCGTTCTCTCGAATCTGGTCACTGTCGGAGATGGCTGTCTCGCGAAGGTTCAGTGCCTCGGTGGTCGCATTGTCGACGAGCTCTTTCGCCTCGGCCTTCGCGTCGGTCTCGGTCTCATCTGCCAGGCGCTGCGCTAGCAGCAAGGTTCGCCGGAGCGTCCCTTCGGTCTCACTGTTACCGCCCCCGCTCTCAATTTGTTCCTCGAGGGCCTTGATCCGCTCTTCGTTTGCCTTGCGGTCGATCTCGATAACACTTAAATCACCGCGAAGCTTCGCCAGATAAGAATCCACCGCTCCACAGTCGTAACCCTTGTGAGCCATTGTGAAGCGGACAGCTTTGATTTCTTGCACCAGATCCATTGCTGGATATTAGTGTCACCGGGCCGTGCAGGTGTGAATTAGCTGACGAGACTCCGCATCGCGTCTCGATCTCGGCGAGACGGGCTGGCCCCAGTTCTCACGAGTGCGAGTCCAATTCTCAGGAGTGTTCGAGGGCGCGGCGATCGGCAGCGGTCAGCTCGATGCCTTCGGGGATGAGCAAGTATCGGTCCCGTTCAAGCTTTTCCATTTGACCGCCGAGTCCGTAACAAAGACCCGCGCTGAAATCGATTAGACGTCGAGCGAGGTCGCGTTCGGCACTCGTGAGATCGACAACCACCGGGTGTGATCGCTTGTAGACGTCAGCAACGTCCTGAGCGTTATTGAACGAGGTCGGAACGACCGTCTCGGGCGTGGCAGTCACCGCGAGTGGCACCGCACGCACGGTTCCAGAGGACCCGCTACCCGACGGTGTCGCTCCAGACGACGAATTCGAAGATCGGGCCCTCGACGAGTCCTCGAGCGGAACAGCGCGAACTTTTGCTCCTGCGTCTCGGTCGGCGTTCCTTGGCGTGGCAGCAAGTTCGTCGTCATCAGCGCCGCTCTGTTGTGAGTCCATGGAGGAGGATACACCAGAGCGCGATCCTCGTTCAGTGCGTTGCGCACCACCTCTCTCAACACCTCTTTCAACGCGTCGCGTCTCAGCGTGTCGCGTTTCAGCGTCGAGACCCTCATGATCGAGGTCACCATCGGCATGGTTGTCTGGGTACTGCTCATCGAGCCCCAGCCACACAACTGCCTTCTTGTAAAAGCCTGACATCAGGACCTCCCGTTACTTTTTAAGACTACAACGTCACACTTCGCGAACCGAATCAAACGCGTTCGGTGGTATAGGACTTCGGGCCGCGCTGGGCTCGACCCTCAGCCCGGTCGTGGGCCGAATAGGGTCGAACCTAGCCTGAGCATGTTGGAACCAGCGGCCAGCGCAAGACGGTAGTCGCCACTCATACCCATCGATCGCACCATCACCTTGTATTCATCAGCGAGTGCGGTGACCTCTCGAAAGCACTGATCTGTTCGATCCTCATCGCCGTGGACTCCAATGGTCATCAAACCAGCGATCTCAACGCCCTGTTCAGTAGCGAGCTCAAACATGTTGTCCAGTTGTCCTGGGCGCACGCCATCTTTTGAATCGTCGCCCTCGGGCTGGATTTGGATCAAAACTCGTGCCCCCGGCGCCCGCTTTGCGATCTCGGTCAGGATCTCAGGACGAGCAACGCTTTGCCACAAGTCGACGTACTCATGCACCTTGCGAACCTTGTTCCGCTGAATTCGCCCGAGAAAGTTCACCGAGAGATCGTCAAACTCGTCTGATTTTTCGGCCAACTCCTGAGCGTAGTTCTCGCCGATCTGAGTGAGTCCAAGCCGTTTTGCTGCTTGCACGGCGCTCACATCGAAGCCCTTTGTTACCGCGACGATCTGCACATCGGTGCGGCCAAGTTCTGACACGGCGTTGCGAACGTCGGCGAGTCGCTCGCCGACCGTCTCATCGTCAACCCCTAATCGACGGTCGATCTCGGTCATTGTCGTACTCGTGCCACGAGACAATGGCGCTCCGGGTCCTGGCGAGCTCGATGAGAGAACCCCGTCCGATCACACGATGGGCAGCCTCCCACAAACGAAACGTCGGTGACTCCAACTCGATCGAATGCGGCGGTGATCCCCGCCCGCATGTCGAGGGCCGGCGTGCCAGTGGCGGTCTCGGCGCGAACCAAGTCACCCAACTTTGAGGCCACCTCATCGAGGTCGGAGCTCCCAAACTCATAACAGTTGGAGCAGATCACCGGGCCAACGATTGCAGCCACGGTGGTCCCACCCGCGGACTTGAGAGCGTGCGAGGTCTCGCTGACGATGCCAGCAGCCAGTCCGCGCCAACCAGCGTGCGCAACGCCGATCGGCCCGCTCTCGGTTATGAACGCGATCGGAGCGCAGTCTGCACCTTGCACCGAGATTGGTTGGTCGATCGATCCGCTGATCAGTCCGTCTGCTGGGACCAGTTCAGAAGTTGCTAGCGCGTCAGAGGCGTCGACTACGTCGCTGCCGTGAACTTGGCGCACCGCAGCCCACGTGCCCTCCATGACGGCTCGACGGCGCTCTACCAAGCCGCCGTCGGGGTCATCTATGTGAAAGTTTCCGTCACTAGGATCCGTCAGCGCGATTTCAACCGAGGTGCCATCGGATCGAAGAATGTGATGATAGTCGGCCACTAGACCCTAAATACTAGTGCCGAACAGCGAAGGTAGCTGGAAACAACCACAGGGTGGTTGTGCTACTTGAGGATTGCTACTGGAGGAAGTCCGGAACGTCGAAGTCGTCGTCATCGCCGCCCTTTGACGATCCGGCCCTCTTGTCTGAATCGTTCTCTGAATCATCGCCATCAGCAAAGACGTCGGCGATCTCAAGGTCGTCGTCGCCATCGAAGCTCGCGTCGTCTGAGGATCCAACGATTGGGTCGTCACTGCCGCCGTTGCTTTGCTTAGCCGCGTTTCCCGCAACCGTTGTTGGGCCGTCAGATCCTGCTTCCCAACGTTCGAAGCCTGCAGCGATAACCGTAACTCGCACGTCGTCGCCCATCTCGTCGTCGATGACCGCACCGAAGATGATGTTCGCATCTGGGTGAGCTACGCCGTGGATGACCTCAGCGGCTTCATTGACTTCAAACAGGCCCAGGTCGCTGCCACCGGAGATGTTGAGCAGAATTCCTCGCGCTCCTTCGATCGATGCTTCGAGAAGTGGCGAGCTGATAGCGGCGCGTGCCGCGGCGAGCGCTCGGCCTTCACCCGAGGCAAAGCCGATTCCCATCAATGCAGAACCAGCGTTTGACATGATCATCTTCACGTCGGCGAAGTCGGTGTTGATCAGGCCGGGGGTGGTGATCAGATCGGTAATGCCCTGCACGCCTTGCAAGAGAACCTCGTCGGCCATCTTGAAGGCGTTGAGCACCGAGGTGTTCTCATTCGACACCGTGAGGAGGCGATCGTTCGGGATAACGATCTGTGTGTCGACGTTTTCTTTGAGGCGTTGAATTCCCTGTTCGGCCTGGACTGCACGACGGCGGCCTTCGAAACCGAATGGTCGGGTGACGACACCGATGGTCAGTGCACCAACGCCGCGGGCGATGTCGGCAATGACCGGGGCTGCACCAGTTCCGGTACCGCCGCCCTTCCCGGCAGTGATGAAGACCATGTCCGCACCGGTGATTGCCGCTTCTATTTCTTCGCGGTGATCGTCGGCTGCCTGGCGTCCGACCTCGGGATCAGATCCGGCGCCCAAACCGCGAGTGAGCTCGCGTCCAATATCGAGCTTTACGTCAGCGTCGCTCATCAGGAGAGCCTGCGCGTCGGTGTTGACCGCAATGAACTCGACGCCTTTCAGGCCGGCGTCGATCATGCGGTTTACCGCGTTGACACCGCCACCGCCGACGCCTACTACCTTGATGACTGCTAGGTAGTTCTCAGTTGTTGTTGTCATGGGCCTGGTTCCTCCGGTCCCGATCATTGCTCACGTCGGCTAACTTTGGGTGCATTTTTCTGCACCCGACCGTCCACCCATGGACTCCCATTGGTAGTCCCGTACGTGGACGGTCGATTGCATGATCGTGCACCCACGACCCCTACTCTCTTTATGTGGCGCGTTGAGCACCACCCGTGAGATAGGAAACCGCAGATTTCCCAACTATGCAAAACTGAGGCCGTCTTTTCTAGATGTAGAAGCCCAACCTACAACAGCGTTCAGCGGTTCTCGTAGGCCGCCAAGATACAGGCTGTGTTTCTATGCAGCACTGGAGTGTCCGGAACCGACAGGTCAATACGGTCCAAACAGGTCAACTCGGCCCCTCCATCGAGAATCGACGCGAGGGACACAAACTGGGTCCGAGGGTCTTCAAAGGCCCCAAAATTCGCCTCCGCGCTTCCCACCAGCTCAGCGGTCAGAACACCTGAATCGTCGAGCGCCCACGTCGTTATCCAACCATCGAGTTGCAGCGGTACGTCAAAGATGATCTCGAGTGCGCGATTAGCAACCCGAATCGACTCACCTACCTCAGCTTGATTCACCATCACGTCAGTACCGATGATGAGCGGCACAGAAGCTGGCGGAGTGAGGCGACGCTCGATCACCGAACCATCCTCGGCTAGAACCAGCCACTCACTACCGTTCGGGCGACCAATCGACGCGGCCACTGCGTGTTCTTGAATGACGACGCGCAGTGTCGATGGCCACTGACGGGCCACATCGACCTCGGCGACCCACGGCAATTCAGACAGTGCTTCGACCGACGCACCGAGATCGTGGGTGAGCAAGGCCTGATCCTCGGGCACAGCGAGCGTGTCCAAAATCAGGCCGTCGTTCGTTCGAGCGTTTCCACTGACTTGCACCGAGCGCACTTCGAAGAACGACGCTTCGAAGAGGGCGAGCACGACAGCGGTGACGAGAACGATCACCCCGAGCAGAACCCAGCCGCGACGGCCGTGCGTTATTTCAGGATCACCCTGTGTTGTCTTGGCTGATTTGCCTTGGCGGTTGGTTGCAGCACGAGCCCGTTCGGCAATCCGCTGGCGCTCAGCCCCGGGTGTGCCAGTGCGGCGCCGTGCCTCGCCATGGCCGGGCCTAACTCGCTTACGAAGAGGTATCGATCCAACCGTTGCGGTGTTAGAACGTTGTTGTCGCTGTCCTGACTTAGGACGTGCATTCTTCATTGCGGTGTGTAGTTCTCTTCCGGTTGTCGGCGCCCTGCACCAGATCGATCTCAGCCTTCGCAAACCCGACCAAACGCGTCTCGGCGTGAAGTCGAAGCCCCGACTCGCTTTCGACGGTCTGAACGATCTGCTTCATCAACTCCATCACATCATCGGCCGATCCGTTGGGATCTACCTGGATGAAATTCGCATGCACGACCGAGACCTCCGCAGATCCGACTCGATACCCCTTCAAACCAGCTACGTCGATGAGGCGACCAGCCGAGTCTCCTGGCGGATTCGTGAACACCGATCCGGCGTTCTGGCCACCGGGTTGGTTGGCGCGGCGCCAGCGAACGATCTCACTCAGCTCTTCCTCCCCCGCTGGGTCATCGTTGGAGCGAACCCCGAGATCGAGGGTCGCTGAGGTGACGATCTGGTGGGGACCAACGTTCGAGATTCGATAACCGAGATCGAGTTCTTCGGCGGTCTTCGTTTCGTGCTCACCACTCAGGAGGTCGACGATGTCGACCGACACGAGGTTTGCCGCAATATCAGAGCCATGGCCCCCGGCGTTCATTCTCACGCCGCCGCCGATGGTGCCTGGCACGCCAACAGCCCATTCGAACTCGCTCAGTCCCTCTCTCACCGTGGCACGTGCCACCAAGGGAAGCGGGGCGCCTGCACCCGCGATCACCTGGGCGCGACCGGTAGCGACGTTCTCAGTAGCGTCAGGGAACGCAATGTCTGCGAACCCGGCGCCGAGCACGATGCCCACGCCGTTAAATCCAGAGTCGGCTACAAGAAGGTTCGAGCCGCGACCGATAGGCAGTGTCGCGATGGGTTCACCGTCGGTGCGTGCGATCGTCTCGGCTAGTTGATGAAGTG
>CAZHUR010000145.1:1714-6623 GCA_964535395.1 uncultured Acidimicrobiales bacterium | reverse complement strand
GCTCTACCACCACGAGAGTGTAAGTCGAGGCCGCGAGGACGATCCGGATAAGGTTGCTCGGTTCGTCGGCGAGGTCGACCTAGTGATGGAGCGGTGGGCCGATCTTCTAGACGACGACCCCGCCTACTCCCCCAACCTCTCACTCGAGGGCTACACGTTCACTCTGGCCCGCGACCCTCGGGTCAAAGCTCCCTGGAAAGCCTGAGTTAAATCGGCCCATTCAACGCGTTGCGGGTGATCTGGGCAACCTGTCCATCAGTGGCTAGACCGAACACCCAATCGGTCGTGCCGATGGTGACCACGTTGTCTCCCACCGTCGCCATCACCGCGTTGCCGTTGCGAGCGCGCAGCTTCGGGTCAGGGTCGTTGGTGAAGATGCGATCGGCAATGAACTCCAAATCTCCCTGATCGGACAGCGCGGCGATCGACGCTGGATACTCGCCCACGCCCACGTTGCTCGCTGGAACCCAACCGACGATCTCGGTTGAAGCCGGAACGCCGCGCCTCAACCCATCTGCGCTGACGACCGGTCGGTGGTAATCGTCGAAGGTCATCGGACAACCGACCGTCTCATAGCCAACGACCCCTTCGTCGCGACCGACCACGTCGCCGTAGCCCAACCCGGTGTTGGCAAAGAGCCAGTGATCGTGGCGAGACACCATGAATCCACCGACACCTTGCGGCGTTGCCTTGCCGAAACGGTGATAGAGCCCAAAGGCCGATCCCGCTCCCAAAAGTGTCCATTCGGGTTCGCCGATAATTGGATCGGCCCACATACCGGTGAGCGGACCGGGGTGCACCGGGTCGGCCTCGGCTAGATCACCGGGTTCGCCGGTCGCTGCGCTACCGAGGCTTGCGTACTTGTGGCACACCATTGTTGGGCCATAGGTTCCGGCGCTGCGGCGGACCTTCCAAAAGATCGTGTTGCCCGAAAACGAAACCAATCGCCCCTGCCCGGCCAGATGGGCCTCGACCGCAGCACGTTCGGGAGCAGACCAATACTCGTCGTGGCCCACGAGTACGACCGTGTCGTAGGCATCTAACAAGCCAGGAATTGTTTCGAGGTCTGAGTTAACCGCGTAATCGAACTTCCAGCGGTCGCCTTCAGCCCACTCAACAAATCGACGGCCGTGCGAATACCATCCGGTCGACCCAATCCCAGACGGATAGTTCTGCGTGGTGCGATAGGTCTGAAATGTGGTGCCGTCGGCGTCGGGAACCTCGCCGTACCGGGTTGGACGAGCCTTGCGATCGTCGCGGTCATCCTCAGATGGCGCGGGCCGGCTCAACATGCCCCGCGCAATCGGGCGGTGAAACGACACTGCGGTGCCCCCGGTGTAGAGGCTCTTTCCTCCCCAGGTGTTGTAGGCATTCCACGTGTTGGTCGGCAGAACATAGAGCATCGACGCCCCCGTTCCTCGAACGACAAAGAAGGTGTGAGCAACAGCCTTACCAAGCTCGGCCCGATCAGCTCGCAACGTCACCAGGTAGAAGCCCGACTTCCAATCGTCACCGACCTCAATTTGATGACCGACGGGCCAGCCGCAACCGTTCGAGTCTGCATCGACAGGCACGTCGTGGAACGCTCCCGGCAAACCGTCGGCTTCGTACACGACCTGGCGTTCAGCACCCCACCGCTCGACGGTAAGCGACCACGTTTCCGACCGGGTTGAGACGTGAAGATCAAGCACCTCACCCGCAGCCACACTCTGGGTTGCTGGGTAGCCCTCGATATCATCGGCGAAGGTTTGGTCATCGGTCCACGCAGAATTCATGCCCGCAGTTTGTCACCCTTCGGACATGGCAGCATCGGCAACAGATTCGGTTTGCAGTAGGTTGAATGCACGCTCGGCGGGTTCGAGGAGAATCACAATGAATATCGGACGAATGGTCGGAGCTCTCGCAGGCTCATTTGGTGGCGCTGCCCTCGGCGGCGCGGTCGGCGGACGCACGGGACGGATGGTCGGCTCGATGCTCGGCTCCATGGTGGGCTCACGAGGCATCAAAAACGCTGGCGGAGGCATCGGCGATGCGATCGGCGGAATCAAGGACAAGATCGACGGCGACGACGAAATCGAAGACGTGGAACTGCCAGAAGAAACAGCCATGGTGCTGATGCAGGCCATGTGTAACGCCGCCAAGGCCGACGGCAACGTCGACCAAGCCGAGATCGACGAGATCATCACACGTGCTGGCGAACTCGACGACGAGGCCGAAGCGTTCATCCGCGCCGAACTCGCCGCACCGCTCGACCTCGACGAGTTCATCGAATCGGTACCAGGTGGCATGGAAGCCGAGGTGTACACGATTTCGCTCCTGCCCATCGATGTCGACACCATTGCCGAAGCCGACTACCTCGCGGACCTTCGCCTCGGCCTTGGCCTTTCCGATGAGAAGGTCGAAGACATCCACGAAGCACTCGGTGTGCCGCTAGAGATCTAGTGTCAAAAGGCGGGGGGACGAGATGAAAGTTGCGGTCATCGGAGGCGGGTCCTGGGGGACGACCGTCGCGCATCTTTGCGCACACAACGCCGAGACCATGTTGTGGGCGCGGCGCAGTGACGTATGCGAAGCCATCAACACGTCGAACGAGAACCCGCGCTATCTATCCGGGTTCGAACTGCACCCAAACCTGACAGCATCTGACGACATGGCCAGAGTGGTCGATGGCGCTGACGTCATCGTGATCGGCGTTGCATCGTCGGGCTTCCCCGCAACGCTCCAAGCACTCATGCCACTCATCCCAGCGGACGTTCCGATCGTGTCGCTGGCTAAAGGTCTCGACAAAGCCACCGGTCGACGAATGACCGAACTCATAGCCGAAGCTTTCCCTGGGAACCCGGTCGGTGTGTTATCTGGACCCAACCTGGCAAAGGAGATTCTCGCTGGCCAGGCCGCCGCTTCGGTGATTGCGTTTGAAGATCTCGCGGTTGCCGAAAAGTTGCAGGGCGTATTTGGAATCGACCGATTCCGCGTCTATACAAACAACGACCTCATCGGTTGTGAACTCGGCGGCGCTCTCAAAAACGTGATCGCAATCGCCGCCGGGATGGCGGACGGATTAGGTGCTGGCGACAACACCCGCGCGGCGGTGATCACCAGGGGGTTAGCCGAGATAACGAGGCTCGGCGTCGCGCTGGGAGGCAGAAGCGAAACGTTCGCAGGTTTGGCCGGCATGGGCGACCTGATCGCCACATGCATCAGCCCACAGAGCCGGAACCGGTCGTTCGGCGAGGCGTTCGGACGGGGCAAGACCGTTGAGGAAGTTGCCGCCGAGATGGACCAAGTCGTGGAAGGCATCAAGAGCGCTCCGGTCGTGGCACGGCTCGCGAAACAACACGGTGTCGATGTGCCGATCACCGAAGAAATCCGGGCGATCGTCGAAGACGGCCGAACAGCCCGAGAGGTGTACCGAGGCTTGCTCAAGCGCCCACAAGCCGCCGAGTCAGGACCGGGTTAACCGCTCAGTCCCCACCGAGTTGAGCACTTTCGAGATGCTGACGGAAGAATTGATCCGGAGCGGCGGTTTCCCAACTATGAAAGCAGCATGGATCATCGCCGCAATTAGTTCAGTCGTCGCTACCGTCGCCAGCATTCTCGCCGAGCGATCGGAAATTCCAAGTGCCCTCGCAGATGTCATCTTCTTAGCCTCGTTCATCCTCGGAACTGTGCTTGTGGTCGGCATTAGCGCCCGCTACAGGACCACGTTGGGCAAGTTCTTCGAAGGCACCAACCGCTACCGCATCCACGTGCTCACGGTCGGCGACATCGCACTGATTCTGCTACTGCTACAGATCTTCTCCGCCGGTCTTGCTCTCTCTTTGATGACCGCGGTCATCTTCACCCACAACATCTACAAGTCGTACGACCACGAGTTGCGCTTTCTCTCATTTGAAGAACAAACCACTCAACCAATGCCAACTCCGGCCTGAGAGTTCGACGAACCTGCTCAGCCCAATTCTTTAACGGCGTTGGATATGCCGTCGGCGATGTGGTGTAGCCCTTTGACCGAGTCGAAGTCTCCGGTGATTCCGAAGTACACCATGTCGCCCAGCGACATCGCAGCCACAGCGATCTGCACGCGGCCCGGCAACGGGATCACCGGGTAGGTCTCGACCATTGCTTTGCCGAGCACCGAGATCGTGTCGACCGGTCCGGGGACGTTGATCGCCACCATGTCGGGCATCCGCCGATTGCGCGTTTCGAGCATCGTCGAACGCACTCCCTGAGCAAGGATGCTCGGAGCAACAAAGTTCTCCTGGCGCCGCAACATCCGACCAGCCAGAGCTCCGCTCTCGCGCGCTCCCTTGCTGGTTTGTTCATGGATGATCGCCAGGCGGTCGTGGGCTGACTTAGTGCCGAGCGGAAGCTGAGCTGAAAGGGTGGTCACCTGTCCTGACAGGCCACCCGACGCGGCACCGACCGAGAGCGGAATGACGATGTCGATCGTCGCGGGTACGGGCTTTCCGGTCTCGACTAAGTAGCGACGAATACCACTTCCGATCGATGCCAGGATGGCGTCGGTGGTCGAGCAGTCGTGCTTTGCACGGACGTTGCGCAGATCGTCGAGCGGCACCTTTGCGGACTGCCATTTTCGGTGGGGCCCGATTGCGCGACCAAGCCCGTTGGGGTCGGCCAAGTCGAACAATCCGGACGTGAGGCTTTGAGCAATGCGAAGCGGTCGAGATGCAATCGACTTTGCCGCACGGAACGATTCCACCGGGTCGAAGAGCAGATCGGTGGCAGCCTTTGCGAGCAGCTGCACATCGGTCGGTAGCGGCTGGACCATAGCGTGACCAATGCCCGAGGGCACCTCCACGTTGTCGGCGAGCAAGCCGAGAATGTCGGTGCCCGACACACCGTCGATGATCGAATAATGCGCCTTCGACACAAGCGCCCACTGCTTCTT
>CAZHUR010000145.1:0-1614 GCA_964535395.1 uncultured Acidimicrobiales bacterium | reverse complement strand
CCGTCAAAAATTGCGACCGTGACACCGTGGGCTGCGACCACATCGTCTTCCAGAGACAAAATGTCGTAGTCCTGTTGTGTCATGCGCTCCATGGTCACGAGTCCTTTGCGTTGCTTGCTTCGCGCAAGATCGCAAGCTCAGTGCCGAGCTTGGCTTCGGTCATTGCCGAACGCGCCGCCGATGACGTTTGCAGCACGACGTTGACGATGCGGGTTGGGTCCATCAGCGTGGGGCCCATCGAACGGGCTTCTTCGATCGATGGTTCGAGCAGTAGAACTTGATGACCGGCGTCGCGGAGTGCCGACACCTCGCGTTGAACCTGGTTCCTCCAATAGAGCCGGAGCGCACCGTTGGTGGTCATCCACCCCGTGGTCACCTGGTCGACCGAAAGCGGAGCGACCACGACGATCAGGTCGAGATCTCGGTCCATCAGAACATCTGCGTTGGTCGGCGAGTGGGTGCCACCGTCAACGTAGCGAAAGCCGTCGATCGTGACCGGCTTGAAGTAGCCCGGGATCGCCGAGCTTGCTTCGACGGCGGTACCGACGTCGACGTCGCTTCGGTCAAGGCCAAACACCACTCGTTCACTGTCGTGCAGCCGGACGGTCGGGATCAACAGTTCCTGTTCGGGCCACTCGTCGCCGTGCAGTTCGATCATGCGATCGCCGATCGTGTCGGTGCGGATATTGCCGTTGGGCAGCAAGCCAGAGACCAGGCGAGATGGACGCATGAACGGGCCGCGCATTGCCTCCCGGGCAGCCATCTTGAGCGACGTTGGGAACAAGCGGACGGTGCGATCGGCTTCGCGTCCGCTCAGAACTCGTAATCGCTCCATCGACCGCGGGTTGGCCGGGAGGGTCATAATGTCATCGAGCGACTCGCCAATGGGCGTGCCGCCACGAAGGAACCCGCCGACATTTGAACCAGCGGACGTGCCCACGATTACTTCTGCATCGCGAGGGTCCCAGCCGGTGATCTGTTGGAGCACTGTGAGCGTGGTTGTGAGGTAGGCAAAACCGGCTATGCCTCCCCCACCGAGAACCAGACCGACTTTGCTCATGAATCGCCTTCGCCGATGAAGCCCTGATAGACGGTGAGCATCGCGGCCTTCTGAGCGTCGGTCAGCGCCTTGTCCGCTTTGATTGCGGCCTCGGTCGAGATCGCTTCGGCGTCTTCTTCCATGTCTTCACCCAGCATCGAGAACAATGTTTCGAAGGGGACGTTGAGGGCTTTGCTCAGAGATTTCAAAACCCGTACGGAGGGAGCGTGCAATCCACGCTCGAGTTGACTCACGTACGGGTCTGAAAGCTTTGAAAGTTTCGCCAACTCTCGTTGAGAGAGCTGGGCGAGTCGCCGCTGCGAGCGTATGAATGAGCCAAGATCGACCAGATGGGTTCGTTCCTCTTTGCTCACGCATACTCCTTCGGTGGTGTAGCCCCTCCGTTGAGGAGGACCGGTAGATACTAGGCCTTCTTCGTAGACGCCTTCTTGGCCGAGGTCTTCTTAGCCGCCGGCTTCTTGGCAGCGGTCTTCTTGGCTGTGGTTGCCTTCTTGGCGGCTGGCTTTTTCGCTGCGGGCTTCTTTGGAGCGGCCTTTGGCTTTGCGGTGGTTTCG
>CAZHUR010000144.1:0-6661 GCA_964535395.1 uncultured Acidimicrobiales bacterium | reverse complement strand
ACGAGGAAGGTGTTTACCCACACCAAGCCGCTTCGCAGGGCACGGCCCACACGTTCGGCACGTTCGCTCGACCCGGTCCAGAGAATTGCGCTGAGGCCGTACTCGGTGCTGTTGGCAAGTTCGATGGCTTCTGCCTCGTCTTCAAACGTCTGGAGGGTGAGCACTGGACCAAAGATCTCGCGCTGTACGACCTCGCTGTCGTTCGACGCAGGCTCGATCAACGTCGGAGCGTAGTGCAGGCTCCTCTCAGCTGGTGCTCCCCCGCGAACGACCGCGTCTCCACCAGCGCGGGCGCGTTGAACAAACCCATCGATAGCGGCGAGATGGTCGGGATGCACCGATGGCCCAATGTCTGTTGTGTCTTCACGGCTATCACCGAGAACAAGGGCATCGACGTGAGCGTTGAACTTCTCTAGGAACTGGTCGCGAACACTCGCCTCGACCAGTAGTCGCGTTCCTGCCAAGCACACCTGGCCAGAGTCGTCGTACTGCCAGGCTGCGCGATGTGCAGCAGCGTCGAGGTCTGCGTCGGCAAAAACGATCAGCGGGTTCTTGCCACCCAGTTCGGCGGTGAACGGCACGAGATTCTTTGCGGCAGCAACACCGATGATGCGGCCCGTTTCTGGCGATCCGGTAAAGGTGATGCGACGAACCGCTGGGTTCTCAACGAGTGCTGCACCGACTTCTTCTCCAATTCCATGAACAAGGTTGTAGACACCGGCTGGAAATCCAGCCTGTTCTGCGAGTTCGGCAAGAAGCGCTGCCGAAAGCGGTGACCACTCAGCCGGCTTGTGAATGATCGAGTTTCCAGCAGCGAGCGCTGGAGCGATCTTCCACGTGCTCAACATGAAAGGCGCGTTCCATGGCGTGATGACGACGGCGGGTCCAGCTGGCATCCGCTGGACGACGTTGCTCATGTTCTTTGCATCCCATGAGCGCTCTTCGTGTTCAACAATGAGGTCGGCGTAGAGACCAAAGTTGATGGCACCACGAGCGACGAGTCGATTCTTCATCGATTCGTACATGAATCCCATGTCGAGCGTCTCGACCATGGCGATCTCGTCGTTCCGGTCCCTGATGAGATCGGCCATTTTGTGCATGATCTCTGCCCGTTCACTCGGGCTCATGGCGCCCCAAACCTTGAAACCCTCAGTAGCGGCAGCTACAGCGGCATCGGCTGTGGACTGGTCGCCGCGGGCAACTTCGGCGAGTGGTCCAGCTTCCCAGTCGAGCGGCGAATTTGTTTCGAAGGTGTTGGCAGAACCTACCCACTGCCCACCAATGAAGTGATCGAGCGGGACCTCAACACCGCCAATGCTGGCTGTCCTCATTCGCCATCTTCTTCATCGAGCGTGCTTTCGTAGTGCTTGGCGCCCGGCCCTCGGGGCGCTCGGATTCCGCGGAACTCCCAGTCGCCACCTTGAGCGGTGGAGAGGACTTCTTCAGAGTCGCTGGGCTGTGCGCCAACATCGGTGCGAATCGGGGTTGGGCCGGTGACGATCGTGTTCGTGAGCGCACCGAGGCCTTCGACCTCGACGGTAACGACGTCGCCCGGATAGACCGTGCGAGAGTTCGCCGGCGTGCCCGACAAGATGATGTCGCCGGGCACGAGCGTGATCGTGCGAGCAATGTCGGCAACGATGTAGTGCATGTCCCACTCCATCTCGTCGGTGTTTGCGTCTTGTTTGACCTCACCGTTCACAATGGTGCGAATCTGCTTGTTGTGGAAGTCCCATTCGGTGACGAGCCCGGGACCCACAGGGCACAATGTGTCGCTGCCCTTCACGCGGAGCATCGAACCAGCGTCGGTATCTCGAAAGTCGTGGAGGCCGTAGTCGTTCGAAACGCTGTAGCCCGCAATGTAATCCCCAGCTTCAGTAGGTGAGACGTTACGACACGTCTTGCCGATGGCGATTGCGATCTCGCCTTCGTAATTGAGGAACTGGCAACCTTGGGGGCGGACCACGTTCGAGCCGTGACCCGTGAGCGAGGTAATCGGCTTGTGAAAGTAGGTCGGAGCTGGTGGCAGCTTGGTCATGAACTCATCGACACGGCTGCGATAATTCAGGTGGATGGCGATGATCTTGGTCGGCTCGACCGGGGCGAGATGCACAGCCTCGTCCACATCGACTGCCCGGCCATCGTGAGCAACAAGAGTTTCACCGTCGCGAGTGACTTCGGTTGGGTAGCCGTCGAGAAGGATGCGTCGAATGTCAGCCATGTGGTGGGGTTCCTGTTCTCATTGTCGGTTTTCTTGTCGACCCTATTTTTCGATGAGGACTGTCCTTGGGGGCGAGTCGATGCTCAAATTACTTTGGTACCAAACGATAAAGATTACAAGCGTTCGGAGAAAGAATGACCTATCTTTATCGACGCGATGACTGTGAACCCAACCCCAGATCAGGAACAGGCCGCAATCCTCGACGCTGAGCGAGACGTGCAGGCCAGATTGGGCGACCGGCAACTCGACTTCGAGTCACTCGACGCGATCTCGAACATTTATCGAGCTGCCGGAGGTGTTCGTCGTCGAGCAGAACACGAAGTCCTAACCTCTCACGGCATTTCGTTTGGCGGCTTCACCATCATGTGGGTGCTGTGGGTATGGGAAGAAATGGAAACCGCGAGACTCGCTGACGAGTGCGGTGTAGCAAAGGGGACCTTGACCGGCACGCTCACAACGCTCGAGAAACAAGGCCTTGTAAGCCGAACACGAGTCGAAAGCGACAAACGCCGAGTGCTCGTCGACCTTACCCCCGCTGGCACAGAGGCCATTTCAACACTGTTTCCAAAATTCAACGAGTTTGAAGGCCAGATGACGGCAGGCCTTTCAAGCGGCGAGAAACGCGAACTCGCGCGCCTCTTGCGAGTCGTCATCAGAAACGCGTCGACCCAAGACGGGCTCCCAGGCGCCGAATAACAGCGAGAAAACTTCAATCGTGTCAAAGTTCCACTTGAATCGTTTGGTGCCAAACGATTAAGCTGCCCTCATGGCAGATCTACACGGACTCATGTATCCACGTACCCCTGAAGGCAAGGGCACGATTCTGCCATCCCCGCCCTGGCACTATAGCGGCGAGATGATGACGGTCGAGTTTCGCACCGACCCGAGCAATGTTGCAGAACTACTGCCCGCCCCACTCCAACTCGCCGACGAAGACCCTGGCGCTGTAGCGATCATCTGGGCCGACTGGCAAAGCTGCAGCAACGACTTTGACGAACTACTCGATCCTGCACGCACCCAATACAAAGAGGTCTTTGTAGTCGTCCGGTGCAAGTACGAAGGAAAGACCTATAGCCGAGCTGCCTACATCTGGGTCGACAAGGACTTCGCCATGGCCAGGGGCCACCTACAGGGCTACCCAAAGAAGATGTCCGAGGTCTGGATGACCCGTCCAGTGACCGTTGGCAAGGCTGGCCCCCGCCTCGAACCGGGCGGCCGTTTCGGCGGAACTCTCAGCACATTCGGACGTCGCATAGCCGAAGCCACCTTCACGATCACAGGAGAATCCGAAACCGCAGGCAAGGTCAACGGGCATCCAATGCTGCACAGCCGATTCATGCCCGCGATCGAGATGGACGGTCGAGACAGTCTCGACGAACTGGTCACCATGAGCGGCTTCGATCACGAACTCGGCCCGGTCTACAGCGGGGACGCAACCCTGACACTGCACGACTCCCCCACCGAAGAACTCACGCGGTTCGGCAACATCGAGATCATGGGCGGCTACTACCGCCAGGTCGGCACCTCCATGCACGAAGGAACCACCCTGTGGGCTGGCCCAAACCCGATGGCCCAGCAGCATGAAAGGAGTGAGGAATAGCCTTGACCTTCGTCGATAACTACCTCGCCGACCTCGGCCCCGACGACGCGGACATCACCAGCCACGACACCTACACCAGGGGTGTTCCGCACGCAACGTTCTCGCGGCTCCGTGCCGAAGATCCAGTCCACTGGACCGAGGAGAAGGACGGATCTGGCTTCTGGTCGATCCTTCGTTACGACGACGCGATTGCGGTCAGCAGAGACGTCGAAACGTTCACGTCATCACAGGGAATCCGTCTCGAAGAGATGGACGAAGAAGAGACCGACGCTCGCCGCACCATGATGGAGCTCGATCCCCCGCACCACACGCGCTACCGCCGGCTCGTGAGCAAAGGGTTCACTCGTCGCCGGGTGCAAAGTTACGAGAACCAGATTCGCGAGCTAGCCGTCGAGGTCATCGAGAAGGCACTCCAACACGACGAGTTCGACTTCGTCGAAGCGATTGCCGAACAGCTCCCGATGCGAATGCTTGGTCGCATGCTCGGCACGAGCGACGACGACGGCCACAAGCTCGTTGCCTGGGGCGACGCGCTGCTCGGCAACACCGACCCCGAGTTCACCGACTTCCCAGTTGATTTGACCGACACCGAACAATTTCGCATGGTCCCGTTCCGCAGCCCCGCGTCGATTCAGATCTTTCAGTGGGCTCAGGCACAAGCTGAGAGCCGTCGCCAGAAACCGACCGACGACGTGATCTCCCAACTGCTCGAACCAGCTAGAGACGGGGTCCCGCTCACAGACCACGAGTTCAACAACTTCGTTACCCTCCTCGTTGCTGCTGGCAACGACACCACTCGTTACACAATGACTCACGGCTTGTGGTCGATGATCAACCATCCGCACCTCTGGGATGGCTGGAAGGCCAACCCAGAGCTCACCCCGAGTGCTGTCGAGGAGATCCTGCGCACCAGCGCTGTCACGATGCACTTCCGTCGGACTGCCACGAAAAACGTTGAGATTCGAGGCAAGCAGATCAAAGCGGGCGACAAGATGGCGATCTGGTTCAATTCGGCCAACCACGATGGCGACGAGTTCGAAAACCCATTTCGTTACGACCTCGAGCGCGAGGGCAACGACCACATGGCCTTTGGACGAAGTGGCCCACACCTCTGCCTCGGAGCATGGCTTGCCCGCATGGAGGTTCGCCTTGTGTTCGAAGAACTTCTCAAACGAGTCGATCGCTTCGAACTCAACGGAGACATCCGATACCTCCGCTCAAACTTCATTGCAGGAATTAAGTATCTCCCAGTAAAGGTGGTCAAGTAATGGGATCGATCGTCGGTGCGGCTCTTGTCTCGCACGTTCCTCCACTCGTCCTTCCAGAAGAGATCCGCCGCGAACTCAATGACGGTGAGGACACAACGTTGTTCTCTGGTTTGCATCAGCTGCGGGCCGAAAAGCTCGCTCCACTCGAGGCCGACACGGTCGTTGTCGTAGACACGCATTGGTTCACAACGATCGAACACATCGTTGCGAGCCACGAGCGCCGTGCAGGTCGGTATACATCCGAAGAACTACCGCGTGGCATGAGGCAGATGCCCTATGACATGATCGGCGACCCGGAACTCGCACGGGCCTGGTCGGCCCAAGCCGAAGGTCGCGACGACACGTGGATCACGCCGATCGATGACCCGTATCTGCCGGTTCACTACCCAACCATCAACTTGTTGCCATTCCTTCAGGGTGACGAGAAGTGGATGTCGGTTGGCGTATGCCAGACCGGCACCCCCGAGGACTTTTTGTTGTTCGGAAAGCTGCTCGCCGATGCCGTTGCCACGATCGACCGACGGGTCGTCGTGCTCGGGAGCGGTGGTCTGAGTCACCGCTTCTGGCCGCTAAAGGAAATGCGAAAACACGAAGCTGCCGACCCGGATCTTCATCTCCGCACACCAGAAGCGTGCGCTGCCGATCGCAAAGTGATCTCAATGCTGAAGGCCGGAGACCACGCCGGAGTTCTCGACTTTCTTCCTGAGTTTGCCCAACACGCGCCCGAGGGCTACTTCGCCCACTACCTAACCATGATCGGCGCTCTTGGCGGCGCGGACTGTCAGGTTCCCGGTATCCAGTTCGGCGAGTACGAAGCCGTTGCGGGGACCGGTCAAGCCCACATCTGGTTCGACCTGTAGGCCCGACTTAGGTCAAAACCAGAACCGAAGACGGTCCACGGAACTCGAACCCTCGAACTTCGACGTCACCGCGCGAATCGTCGAGCTTGAGGTTGGGGAACTGCTCAAAGAGGCGCTCTACCCCAACCTTGACCTCTTGACGACCCAGCCACTCACCCAAACAACGGTGGGCACCCAGAGCAAACGCCGCATGGCTCCCTTCGCGCCGATCGAGGTCGATCATCGTCGGGTTGGTCCAGTGATCTTCGTCGAGGTTGATCGATCGAAGCACACCTGACACGAGCGCTCCTTTGGGAATGGAGACCCCGGCGAGTTCGACGTCACGGGTGGTTTGACGGGTCACGGTCCCAACAGGCGAGTACACCCGGAAGACTTCTTCGATCAGACGACGCAGCTTTGCAGGTTCCGCTTCGATGCGAGACCGCACTTCGGGTTGAGTGAGCAGCACCCAGGTCACGAGGCCAATACCGTCGCGCGGTTCGTTAATTCCGCCCGAGATCATGAGGCGAACGTTGTTAACGATCTCTTCGGTCGTGGCCCCAGCTTGCACGAACCGGGCAATGGCAGAGTTGTCGCTATTGGCTGCCTTGGCGATGCGTTCTTCGATTGCTTCGCCGAGCTCGTGCTTTGCTGCGTCGGCTTTTGCCGTGAGCTCCGGGTCGTTCGCGAAGTTCGCGACATCGCCGCACAGCCCTTCACACCAGCTCCACAT
>CAZHUR010000143.1:4697-6666 GCA_964535395.1 uncultured Acidimicrobiales bacterium | reverse complement strand
AGATGAAAGAAGCTGGCGACACTTCGACCCCTGCCGCGACTTCGTCTTCGAAGATCAACTACACCCACGGCTGGACCGCTGGCGCCCTCGCCGCAGCTGTTTCACTTGCCCTGGGCGAGTTTTTTGAACGCCTGAGCACTTCGCTCACCTCGCTTGTGGGTGGCGTAGCCGACCTCGTTGTTGATGTGACACCTGGGTCGATCGTGGCCCAGAGCATCAACACACTCGGTTCGCTGCAGAAGCCACTGCTGATCGCCGGAATCGTCATTGCGGCGATCGCTGTTGGCGGAACGCTTGGTCTCCGTGCCCGAAACAACCGAATTGTCCTGCCCGCTGGTTTCTTGCTGTTCGGACTCATTGGAGGCTTTGCAACCGGTCGAAGTGATCTCACCAGCGCCCCCGCTTCATGGCTTGCCTCATTGCTTGCAGCCGCGATCGGCGCTGCTGTTGGCATGGCGCTGCTCCAGGCAGCAGAACAATCAGCCGAAGAGGCGACGTCAGCAACAGGTGGCGGCATCGACCGCCGAGCTGTCCTCACCGGCGGTGCAGCTGCCAGTGCGGTCGCATTGACCGCCGCATCTCGAATTGGTCGAACCAGCGCTGCCGAGATTGCCCGAGACGAGCTCATCTCAGCGGCGAGCGCAGGCGACGACATTGGATTCACTCAGGGAAGCTTCGACGAGATCGACGGCATCTCTCAGTTCATTACACCGATCAGCCCAGAAGATGACTTCTACCTGATCGACACCGCGACGATCTCGCGCCCTCGAGTCGATCCAGAGACGTGGGAGCTCACGATCGACGGCCCGTACGTCGACAACCCACAGACCTACACCTACGAAGACCTGCTTGCCCGTGAGCAGGTCACCGCTGAAGTCACTCTCTCGTGTGTTTCGAACCCGGTCGGCGGAGACCTTGTCGACAACGCGGTTTGGACCGGCGTGCCCCTCAGTGAACTTCTTGAGGAAGCTGGCGTTCAGGACCCATCAAACTTCGCCCATCAGATCTTCACCCGTTCAGTAGACGGCTTTACCTGTGGCTTCCAGCTTCCACTTGCCTTCGATGGCCGTACCGCAATAGTCGCGTTGACGATGAACGGCGAACCTCTCCCGATCGATCATGGCTTCCCAGCACGCCTCGTCGTCGCTGGTCTCTACGGCTATGTGTCGGCAACGAAGTGGCTCGAGAACATCACCATCACCGACTGGGACGGTGTCGACGGATTCTGGCAGCCACGTGGCTGGAGTAAGCAGGGCCCGGTCAAGACCCAGTCACGCATCGATACTCCCCTCTCAGGTCAGCAAGGTAACTCGGGTTCGACAATGATCGCCGGTGTTGCCTGGAACCCTGGAATCGGTATTCAGGGCGTCGAGGTTGGTTTCACCAATGCTGACGACCAGACAAATACCGCTTGGTTCCAAGCCGAGCTGGCTGAAGTCGAATCCGATGAGACATGGGTTCAGTGGCGCTTCGAATGGGACGCCCCAGCGGGCGACTGGTTCATTCAGTCACGGGCAACCGATAAGTCTGGTTTCACCCAGTCACCAGTCCCAGTAGCTCCAGCACCAAACGGAGCCGAGGGCTACCACACCATCGCAGTAGGCGTAAGGCCCTAAGCCGACCGCTAAGGCGGTAAAGCCAGCAAAGCGAGCCAGTGGCTAAGCCTGTTCAGGCCCAAGCGTAAGCTCAAACTGCCAAGGGACCTAACCCCCGAGCGTCAACCCGGGCCACCGTCGCGCCAAGGAGCCGCCGTGCGGAACGGGCCCGAGCGGCCCCGAGCCGAAGGCGACGAGAGCAGGAACTAGAACTGCCGAGTGCCCAAGCCTTGAGCGCTACCCAGAGCCTCCAGCCGCGCCAACGGACCGCCGTGCGGAACGGGCCCGAGCGGCCCGTGAGCGAAGCGAACAAGAGCGGGAAAACAGCAAGGCGCCGCCAGCGATAAAATGCGAGCGGAGCGAGCCAATCGCTA
>CAZHUR010000143.1:0-4597 GCA_964535395.1 uncultured Acidimicrobiales bacterium | reverse complement strand
ACATCGAGGGTCTTCTCTCGACCTTCGTAGTCGCAGATTGAGGTCAGGGTCTTACAGAAGTCAGCTGGGAAGTATGGGCGAAGGCCGCCTTCGGAGTTCTCCAAGATGAAGGTCTTCAGGTAGTCAGCAGACTCCTGGTCGCAACTAATGCCCATTGCCTTGCAGACTGCAACGAGAACACGGTCGAATGTAGATGCCTCGATCTGACCAACAAAGACCTTGTTCGGGATACGACGCGCAAACGCATCGTCGCCGAGTTGATCGGGGCGCATGTTCGTCGAGAAGACGACCTTTGCGTCAAACGGGATCTGGAACGATGCACCGTGAGCGAGGGTCAGGTAGTCAACGGCGCGAGAGAGGGGAACAATCCAGCGGTTGAGGAGAGCTTCTGGGGTGGTCTTTTGACGGCCAAAGTCATCGATTACGAAGATGCCGTTGTTGGCCTTCATCTGCAGCGGTGCACGGTAGATACCGGTTGACTGATCTCGCTGAAGGTCGAGGTGTTCGCTCGTGAGCTCACCACCGACGAGGACGAATGGTCGTTCGCACAGGACCCAACGTGGGTCGAGGCCAGCGGGCTGTTCTACCGGGTTGTGAATCGATGGATCGAACACGGTGATGATCGACATGTCGTATTCGACTGCACGAGGGATCAGCACTGGATCCTTGTACATCTTGATCATTCGCTCGGCGAGGCTGGTCTTACCAGTTCCGGGAGGCCCGTAGAGGAAGACGGCGCCTTTTGAGACGAGTGCCGGGCCGAGCTGTTCGAAGAAGCCTGGTTCGATGATCAGGTCGTGGAACGCGTCGTTCAGCGTTTCCTCGTTGATCGTAGAGCGGCCCTGCTGGCCGTTAACGATCGTGTTGTAGTCACCCAGGGAGACTGGACAGTAGCTGGCATACATCATCGACGTTGAACGGCTCGCAGCTTCGGCCTTGCCTTTGTCGGTGGGGACGATGACGTAGTCACGTCCGGCCATTCCCTGAATCTCGAGCATGAGGCGCTGGCGCAGTCCGTCGATCACCGCGTCAGAAATACCGACCGAGATCCCAATGGCAGCGGACATCTGCGCGACAGAAGATCGGCCGTCGATAACGAGACGCTGAAGGATGATGTCCTCAACAATTCCCGTCGGTACGCCCAAATCTTCAATATTTCCGGGTGCAGCTGGATACTCGGTAGTGCTTGAAACCGTAGACATACCTAGAGGATCGACAGAAAGTTGACGAATTTGAGTAGTACATCGGGCCAATGCCCCCCGCCGAACGACCCCCGGCTCCCTAGGTCTTGCACCGGACGCGGTACTGTTTAACCAATGAACGCGACAAGCGACGTTTCCTGGTTTACCGAGGAAGATCAATTTCTCTTCAACGCAGGAAACCACTCGAGGCTTTGGCACTCGATGGGCGGTCGGCTCGATTTGGTTGATGGGGTTCGGGGAGCACGCTTTGCGGTGTGGGCCCCAACGGCACGCTCGGTGTCGGTTGTCGGCGATTTCAACGAATGGACTCACCCTGGTCATCCACTTTCTCCAATTGGTTCCAGCGGGGTGTGGGGCGGCTTCATTGGTGGCCTTGTCGAGGGGACGCGTTACAAGTTTCGCGTCGAGCAATACAACGGGCGCGTGGTTGAGAAGGCAGATCCGCTTGCGTTCTTCGCCGAAGTCGCTCCGGCAACTGCTTCAATTTTGACGGACCTGTCCTTTGACTGGTCTGATTCGCGCTGGCTCACTTCGCGGGGTGAGCACAACCGTTGGGACCGGCCAATCTCGATCTATGAGGTCCACCTGGGATCATGGCGACGGACCCTCGATCCCGACTATCGGCCGCTCCGCTATTCCGAACTCATCGAAGAACTTGTGGGCCACGTGAAGGCTATGAACTTCACCCACGTCGAGTTGATGCCCATCACCGAGCATCCCTTGTATGCGAGTTGGGGCTATCAGACGACCGGCTACTTTGCGCCGACGTCTCGTTATGGGTCCCCACAGGAGTTGATGGAGCTAATCGATGCGTTCCACAACGAGAACATAGGAGTGATCCTCGACTGGGTTCCCTCTCACTTCCCCACCGACGAGTGGGCTCTGAGCGCTTTCGACGGCACTGCTCTGTATGAGCACGGGGATCCACGAGAAGGCTTCCACCCCGACTGGAAGAGCGCGATCTTTAACTATGGACGCCACGAGGTTCGCAGTTTCCTGCTGTCCAGTGCGCGCTTCTGGCTCGAAGCGTTCCACATCGATGGCCTCCGGGTCGATGCTGTGGCGTCGATGCTGTACCGCGACTACAGCCGTGGCAACGACTGGATTCCGAACCAGTACGGAGGCAGGGAGAATCTTGAGGCAATCTCATTCCTTCAACAGTTGAACCACGACATGTACGCCAACTTTGACGACATTTTGATGATCGCCGAAGAGTCGACGGCGTGGCCTGGCGTCACGCGCCCCACAACCGAGGGCGGGCTCGGCTTCGGTTTCAAATGGGACATGGGTTGGATGAACGACACCCTCGAGTATTTCTCCGAAGACCCGGTACACCGCCGTTTCCACCACGACAAGCTCACGTTTCGAGCTGTCTATGGGTTCAGCGAGAACTTCATCCTGCCGCTCAGCCACGATGAGGTTGTGCACGGGAAAGGGTCTCTGCTCGCAAAGATGCCGGGAGACGACTGGCAGCAATTTGCCAACCTTCGGAGCCTCTACGGTTGGATGTATGCCACGCCGGGCAAGAAGTTACTCTTCATGGGCAGCGAACTTGCTCCGTGGACAGAATGGGATCACGACGATGGCCTTCCCTGGCACCTCAGCCAAGGCCAACAACATGAAGGTGTTCTTCAGTGGGTCGCGGCTCTAAACGAGATGTACCGCACTGTGCCGGCCTTGCACGAGCTAGATAACGACCCTGCTGGTTTCCGGTGGATCGACGCCTACGATCGAGACCGAAGCATCATTACCTCGCTGCGGTCAGGAGCCGATGGCGATCTCGTCGTGGTTGCCTTTAACGCAACTCCAGTCCCCCGTCACGACGTGGTGACCGGTGTGCCCGTCGCTGGTAACTGGGAGGTCCTGTTATGCAGTGACGCCGGGGTATACGGGGGCTCTGATTACGAGCACCCCACAACGTATGCAACGAATGATTTCGGCCACTGTGGCTTTGAATGGTCGATTTCGCTCACGCTGCCAGCGCTGTCGGTAACCTTTCTGCGCTTGGTGTAAACGCTGAATCACTTCGCAAAAGGACTTAGGGCCAAAGATGTGCAACGGTGAGTGCGTCGTCTCCAATGAGGACCTTCGACTCAGATGGTTTGATGCCACCGGCGATGTAGCGCTGCTCATGGGAGATGATTCGACCCTCGAACCCCTCGGAACGAATCCGATACACGGTGTCGGCAACGACTTCGGCCGGGACGAAAAGGAACACGACCGAGGCGTGGTTCACCGAGTACTGCTCGGCGTCGCCCTCGACGATTTGCACCCGGCCGGCTGACACGTCCGACGCCGCAATGCGGCTCTCGGCTCGAGTTACGAGACGAGGATCCTTCTCCACGCCGGTGGCGGTACAGCCGCGTTGTTCTACCGCAGCGACCACAACTCGACCCTCGCCCGATCCAAGGTCGATCAGGTGATCGCTGGGCTCGATCTTGGCAAAGTCAAATAAGGGTCCAAGTAACGATTCTGGCGTGCTCAGAATTGGGCCGAGCGTGCGCCGGGTGCTTGGGCTTCGGCGAAGCCGATCCTTCGCAAGGCGAACTGGGCGCAACGCAATATATGCCGGCCAGAGCTTCGATGGCAGGCTGACAAACCCGTGATCGGCTGCGGTTGGCCGTAACGGACCCGGGACCCGAGTGGCCCGCCGGGACTTGCCCCACGTGACCACGACAGTGAACGCAGTTCCATCGAGACGGACCAGTGAAGCTTCTCTTTCGTGTCGAAAGAACGACTCGGCGGCAGCACCCTCGAAGTTCTGCCAGCCAACGTAACCATCGCGTTGTAGCCGAGAGATAAACCGTTGTGCATCTTGGCGGCGTGTGGCAGAAACCTCGATGAGGTGGAGTTGCCCACTTCGATCCGCGACAACATCAGCCTCGAGGTCGGCGGCGAGGCGCGAGAGCCGGTCGGCCTCAGCCTCGGTCTCTTCGAAGATGCGAGCACACAGGTTGCTGATCGCCAGAGACTCCTCGTCGCCGGTGAGCGCCAGTTCTTGGGCAACCGCCCACAAATTTTTCTCTGAAGCAGCCCGCGTTAGCTGATCGCCCTGTCCCATAGCACCCTCGTTCAAGGGTTCAGTGTGCACTAAATGTGTCGCCGAGGGCGATTCGACCCCCGCTGATCGTGCGGTACACGACCCCCGCTCGACGATGGAGCGCCAGCTTTGCGCCTCGACCGAGGTTGTCTTCGAGCAGCTTGCATGGCGCCGCGTCTCGAACAACCTCCAGCTCGACGACGGCCCCATCGGCGGACGTAAAGACGGCGCGGGCGCCTGGAGTCCGATCGAGCAGGCCTTCGTCGATGGTGATGTTTCGCCTCGTTCCGAAGGCATCGATTGAGTCACCGTGTTCGGCCTCAGCAAGAGCTATCTCTTCAAGAGACTGCACGGT
>CAZHUR010000142.1:0-6684 GCA_964535395.1 uncultured Acidimicrobiales bacterium | reverse complement strand
CCTCTACTCGTCCAGTAACGAATCGTGAGATCGAGCTGACGCCGGACTGCTGAGGTCGGACCACCGTGAACCAGCACGAGAAGTGGCGCCAGACCGTCGACCCTTTCGCCGCCGGCGAGCGCAGGAGGATAGAAGAGAGCGTGGGCCATCGTGCCCGCAGGCAGCGATTCATCGACGGCAGATGAATCGAAGCTGATGAGTTCGGGTGGTGCAAGTAGCGCCGGCTCGAGGCCGAGAATTCGAGACTCCGACACCTGCGTTGCCTCGATTCCATCGTGTATCCAGACCGCGCTCTCCTCGGCATAGGACGCCCCGACGTAACAGACCCGGCCATCACTCAGCGCACGGATCGAACTCACCGCCGTGTGCCGCGACTCGGTTGCACCAGTCGGGAAACGAATCACATCACCCGAGGGAGTGCCTTCGACTACAACGATTCCTTCTGCGGTCTCACACCACCTGGACAGCCCAAACACCCAACCGGGAGTAGCGATCTCGAATTCACCGCCAACAACAACACGTTGTTCGCCGTTCGATTGGTCGACCTCTACGAGGTTCCACCAGTTGGACTGGTCGGTGACTGCGAGCAGCCGTCCGTCGGAGGTAAACCCCGGGAACACGATCGACTCGGGTTGAGGTGAAGGGATGATCGACGACGCTGGCTCGGAACCGTCCAGCCAGTTCGGCAATACAGCAACCAGTGAGGTGACGTCCCACGGCATGTTCGGGTGGTTCCATCCAACGCAGACGAGTTGACCACCAGGACCGAACTGCGGGGACGATACGAAGTCGAACGCGGTGACGAGTACCCTCTCGGTTCCTTGACCGTCGGTCGACACCGCAACGAGCTCATTACGAACCTGGTCGCCCTCCGGGCCGTCGTGGCGCTCGCGGACAGCGACGAACCAGTTGCCATCGGGGCTGAACGTGCCGTCCGCGTAGCGATAGTTAGCAAAGGTGAGTTGAATCTCGGTAGCGGAAGCGTCGAGCATGAAGAGTTCGCCGTCGCGGGCGTCGTCGGAATAGACCAGCCGGCCACCGTCAACCCACCATGCTCCCCCGCCGTACTCGTGAACGCGAGTGCGCACGTTGACGTCGGGACTGGTGACTTCTTGTGGGGAATCGCCGTCCCAAGCCATGACCGCGACGCGGCCACCCTCGTCTGGGCGCGACTCCGCCCAATAGACGGCGTTCCCATCGGCGATGACTTCCGAGATACCGACAGCGCCTGAAACTATGAACTCGGGAGTGATTGGGGAACTGGTCATTCCCCGACTCTACTCAGCCAAGAAAGTCGGCGATGCGTTGCACGCCTTCGCTCAGATCGTCGTCGCCAAGCGCAAACGAGAGACGCGCCGCGCCGCCGATGCCGAACGCCTCACCAGGCACGATGGCGACCTTTGACTCTTCGAGCAACGCTGCTGCGAGGTCGAGCGTGGAGTTGATCTGGTGGCCGTTGATCTCGCGCCCGAGGACGCCTTCGAAGCTCGGGTACGCGTAGAACGCTCCTTGGGGCTCGGCGATGTGAACACCCTCGATCGCTGACAGCATCGAGTACATCGTCTGGCGTCGTCGATCGAACGCTACCCGCATCTCCTCAACTGCGTCGAGGGGTCCCGATACCGCAGCGAGTGCTGCGCGCTGGGCGACGTTGTTGACGTTGCTCGTGAAGTGACTCTGGAGGTTCGTGGCTGCCTTGATCACATCGGTCGGGCCGATCATCCATCCAACGCGCCAGCCGGTCATGGCATAGGTCTTGGCCACGCCGTTGAGGATGATGCACTTGTCGGCCAACTCTGGAACGAGAGTCGGCATCGAGTGATGCTCGTTGTCGCCGTACACGAGGTGTTCGTAGATCTCGTCGGTGATGACCCAGATATCGTGCTCGACGGCCCACTTGCCGATCGCCTCGATCTCGTCGCGGTCATACATTGCGCCGGTCGGGTTGGACGGTGACACAAAGAGCAGCACCTTGGTCTTGTCGGTCCGAGCCGCCTCAAGTTGTTCGAGCGTTGCCTTGAACCCGGCCTCGACGGTGGTGAGGACAGGCACGTGGCGTGCTCCGGTTAGCGCAATCGCCTCGGGGTAGGTCGTCCAGTACGGGGTCGGCACGATGACCTCATCGCCCGGGTCGCAGATTGCGGCGAAGCTGTTGGCCACAGCTTGCTTGCCTCCGTTGGTGATGAGAACGTTTGCCGCTTCGCAGGCGAATCCGGAATCTCGAAGAGTCTTAGCAGCAACGGCCTCGCGAAGAACGGGGAGTCCGCTCGATGGTGTGTATTTATGATTCACAGGATCTGAGGACGCGACGATTGCAGCCTCGACCACGGCCTGTGGTGTCGGGAAGTCTGGTTCTCCAGCACCGAAGCCAATGACAGGCTCCCCAGCGGCCTTGAGCGCCTTGGCCTTCGCCGTAATTGCCAAGGTTGCCGACTCTTGGATTGCGCCGATGCGGTCTGAGATACGAGCACCCATTACATGACTCCCTACGAATTCCGTGTTTTTTGTGAAATCCGCGTGGATCGTGGATTTCAACTGCGAAGATATCGGCATGGAGACAATCCCAGACATCAAAATCCCCCCAGCACTGCTCCCAGCAGACGGTCGCTTCGGATCCGGACCGTCAAAAGTCCGATCGGTTGCAGTCGCTGCTCTCGCGGCAGAAGCAGACGATTTTCTCGGCACAAGTCATCGCCAAGACACCGTCAAACTCGCCGTAGCGGCACTTCGCAACGGACTTCTCGAGATGTTTGACGCTCCTGACGGATACGAAATTTTGCTCGGAAACGGCGGCGCGACCTTGTTCTGGGACGCCGCAACTTTTGGTCTAATTCGAAACTCGGCGCAATTCCTTGTGGCGGGTGAATTTGGCAGCAAGTTCGCGAAGGCTGCGACTTTGGCGCCTCACCTCGGGGACCAAGACGTTATCGAAGGACCTGCAGGGTCTGCCCCGAGGTGGAATGTGAACCCGGACGTCGACGCCTACTGCTACCCACACAACGAAACCTCCACCGGTGTTTCATTTCCGGTCGAGCGCCCCGACGACGACAGCCTCGTGATGGTCGATGCGACCTCTGCTGCTGGCGGGCTCCGCTTCGACGCAGGTAACACCGACGTGTACTACTTCGCACCTCAAAAGTGCTTCAGCTCCGACGGTGGACTGTGGTTAGCGCTGTGCTCGCCTGCAGCGACTCAGCGAATCGACGAACTCGCCGCGACCGACCGCTGGGTGCCCGAGATCCTCAATCTGAAGACGGCCATGGACAACAGTCGAAAGGACCAGACCTACAACACCCCCGCGCTGGCCACGATCTATCTGGCGCTGAAGTACACCGAGTGGGTTAACGAGAATGGTGGACTGAATTTCGCCGCCGGACGATCGGACGAATCGGCGTCGATCATCTACAGCTGGGCGGACGCGTCGTCATTTGCGACGCCTTTCGTTCAAGATGAAGCGAGTCGAAGTCACGTTGTTGCCACCATCGATCTCGACGACTCGATCGATGCGAACACGGTGATCGCTGTGCTCCGAGCCAACGGAATTCTCGACACCTCGGGCTATCGCAAGCTCGGCCGCAATCAGATGCGAGTCTCGACGATGCCGAGTGTCGATCCAAGCGACGTACGCTTGCTAACCGAGAGCATCGATCACGTCGTCTCAGCCTTGTCCTAGTCAGTGCTGCGGAGATCGACCGCTGCGACCCGTGGGTCTGAGGTCTGATGAGACACGCTTACGATCTCGCGGAAGAGCACGTCGAGCGCTTCGCGATTGAGTGTCTCGAATTCGATCAGGTTTTCTGCGAGACGATCGAGCACATCTCGGTGCAGAGTTAGTATTTCTCGGGCTTCCCGAGCTGCGTTGTCGACGAGCTTTCGAACCTCGTCATCGATCTGCTCGGCCATGCCCTCTGAGTAGTTCTGTGCGTTCGAGGCGTTGTATGCCTCGCCAACTCCGACCCCAAATCGCTGCAGACCTAAGTCGGGGCTCATCGCGTACTCGGTCACCATTGCCCGCGCAATGGCGGTGACACGTTCGATGTCGTTCGCTGCACCTGTCGTTGCCTCGCCGAAGATGATCTCTTCGGCGATTCGGCCGCCGAGAAGCATTGCCATTTCGTCGTGCAGTTCGGACTGACTCTTCAGCACTTTGTCCTTCTCGGGAAGTGCGAGTGTCCAACCGAGCGCTTTTCCGCGGGCGATGATCGACACCTTGTGAATCGGGTCAGCGTTTGGGAGAACATGGCCGACTAAGGCGTGGCCAGCTTCGTGGTAGGCAATGACTTGCTTTTCCTTCTCGGAGAGCGTCGTCGACGACTTCTCCGGGCCTGCGATCACTCGATCGAGGGCGTCGTCAATCTCGCGTTGGCCAATGACCGAGATGTTGCGGCGTGCTGCCAAAAGCGCCGACTCGTTCAACAGGTTTGCGAGATCGGCACCGGTGAAGCCCGGCGTGCGGCGAGCGATCGTTTCCGGGTCGGCATCGGGACCGAGAGGCTTGCCCTCTGCGTGAACCGCGATGATCTGGCGGCGTCCGACGAGGTCTGGGCGCTCGACGGCGACCTGGCGATCGAATCGTCCGGGGCGCAGTAGCGCTGCGTCGAGCACGTCAGGACGGTTGGTCGCTGCGATGAAGATCACGCCGGTCTCGACATCGAATCCGTCCATCTCAACCAGCAATTGGTTGAGTGTTTGTTCGCGTTCTTCGTTGCCAGCTACAGCGCTTCCGCCGCGATGACGTCCAACAGCGTCGATCTCGTCCACGAAGATGATCGCAGGAGCTTGCTTGCGAGCTTCCTCGAACAGGTCGCGGACTCGGCTTGCACCGACGCCAGCGAACATCTCGACGAAGTCGGAGCCAGACAACGTGAAGAAGGGAACGCCGGCCTCGCCTGCAACAGCTCGTGCGAGAAGCGTCTTTCCGGTGCCTGGAGGCCCATACAACAGAACGCCCTTGGGGATGCGGGCTCCGAGATTGCTAAACCGTTTCGGGTCCATGAGGAACTCGCGAATCTCGCTCAGTTCCACAACCGCCTCGTCGGCACCGGCAACATCGGCGAAGGTGACCGCAGGCAAGTCGCTCGACTTCTTACGACTGCGGTCGGTGAACTTCTTCGATGCAGCCTTTCCGCCGTTCATGCGTCGGAGAATCACCCAAACCAGTAACAACATCACCGACACGGGGGCCAGTGTTGCGAAGACCGCAAACCAGTTGATTCCCGTTTGTCGCACTACGGTTGTGACCTCAATCGATGGTGATAGGTCGACGATCTCGTTCGCGAAGTCTCCGCCGGTAAGCGGAGGCAGAACAGCGGTGAACTCTTCGCCCGTGCGAAGCGTGCCATTGATTTCGTTGGAGCCAATGATGAACTCAACGCTCGCGACCTGACCACGATCAATCTGGGAGCTCAGGGCACTGAACGAGATCTCCGGAGGCGGTTGATCCGTCCGGGCAGAACCGAGGTTGAACACCAGAAGCGCCGACGCGCACGCCAACAGGATGAGGAGGACTCGAATTCGCGTGGTTTGGTTCACTGCCCAGAGAGTAGATTCCGAGACGGCCATGCCGGTATGGGTAATCCGACCTACCTCTTGCGCCGCGACCGTTTGCTGGAGCGACTTCGTTCGTTGTTGGAGCGACTTCGTTCGACAAGTCGCTGCTCGCTCTCTTCGAGTTCTTCGGTCATGATCCGAAACCGTTCGAGCCGCCGAACGTCGATTTCACCAGCCTCTACTGCGCGCTTCACCGCGCACTGCGGTTCGCCGTCATGGGCACAGTCACCGAACTTGCAGTCCTCAGCAGCGCCGGTCACGTCGGAAAACACTTTCTCGAGCGCATCTCGGGCGTCCCAAAGCCCAACGGCGCGAATGCCTGGGGTATCGATCAAGACACCGCCGGAATCGAGAACGAGTAGATCTCTGGTGATCGTGGTGTGTCGACCTTTGGCATCGCTCCGGCGCACTTCGGCGGTGTCTTGGGTCTCGACGCCGAGCAGTGCGTTGACCAGCGAACTCTTCCCAGCACCAGATTCGCCCAGCATCGTTCCGCTCAGGTGTGGCTGAAGCAACTCCGCAATTCGGTCGATTCCGGTGCCGGACACAACGCTTGAAACAATGACCTCGACCCCGGGAGCAACCGCTTCGATAAGACCGACGAGTTCGTCTCGCTCGCCTTCGCTGGCGAGGTCTTCTTTGGTAAGAACCACCACCGGTGTTGCATCCGCGTTCCACGCAAGCACCAAAAAGCGCTCGAGTTTGCCCGCTCGAAAGGGTCGATCGAAGCCGTGCACGAGGAAAACGAAGTCGACGTTTGCAGAGAGAGGTTGTTGGGTTTCGCGCTCGCCCGGGTCTTTGCGGACGAGTTCGGTGCGGCGAGGCAAGATCGTCTCGATTGCCCACTCGTCCCCCGTTTTGGCAATGATCACCCAGTCGCCGGTTACTGGTGCGATATCGTCCTGGGAGCGCTGCGAGTCCGATTGAGCGCGAATTTGGCCATCGGCGGTCAAAATGTCACATTCGCCTCGCTCGACACGGTTAATTCGACCGACCAAACTGCCGATATCAAGGTTCTTGATCTTTTCTTCCCACGATTCGTCCCAACCCAAATGAAGTAGTTCGAAACGATTCATGGAATTCCCCCTCCCCTCTATACCGTTAGGCACAATAGTCCTATGAATACCGAAGACG
>CAZHUR010000141.1:3572-6687 GCA_964535395.1 uncultured Acidimicrobiales bacterium | reverse complement strand
GCGGTGTCCGGTGAGAGGTCGGTCCACTGATCGGTCTCAACACGAGGAATCACCAGGACGTGGCCCGAAGCGAGAGGGCGAATATCGAGAATTGCCACACACTCTTTGTCCTCCCACAGCATTCGAGAGGGGAGTTCACCATCGATGATCTTGGAAAAGATGCTGCTCATGGGCCCTATCGTAACGGATTCCATTTGACCGCTAACCTTTAGGCGATGGTCGAAACCGCTCCCAAACCAGTTGAGTGGCGCCCTCTCACGGTGCCGAACGCGATCACGTTGGTCCGTTTGCTCTGCGTGCCGGTATTTGTGTGGCTGCTCTTTGCTCGCGACGATCGTGCAGCAGCGGCGATTTTGCTGGCCGTGTTGGGGTCGACCGACTGGGTCGACGGGTGGTTTGCTCGGCGGTTTGAGCAGGTCAGTGAGTTCGGAAAGATCTTCGATCCGACCGCGGACCGCCTCATGATGCTCACGGCGGTGATAGCAACGTGGATCGATGGTTCGATTCCCTGGTGGTTTGCACTGCTGACGCTCGTCCGCGAGGGGCTTGTCACCTTGGCGGCGGTTGGCCTTGGAGTGCTCGGCGTCGAACGCTTCGACGTGACCTGGTGGGGAAAGACCGGAACCTTCTTCCTCATGTTTGCCTATCCGCTGCTTCTTGGAGGGGCCAGTTCGGTTGGCGGGGCGGACGTATTGAGAATTCTGGGTTGGATCAGTGGCATCCCCGGCCTAGCTATCTCGTGGTACGCAGCCGCTGGTTATGTGCCGATCGCAAAGCAAGCTCTCGCTGCGCGATCTGAATAAGGCCAGCTTCGATAGTCCCTGTCAGAGATGAGGACTAAACTTTGTGTTGTGGAAATCCCGGATCACCTCCAGTACACCTCAGATCATGAATGGGTCCTCACAGGCGTTGGTTCCTCCGAGGGCGCACTCACCGTGCGCATGGGTCTCACGGCGTATGCAAGCGACGCGCTTGGTGACGTGGTGTTTGTCGACCTGCCGCAGATGGGCGCCTCGGTCGTTGCTAGCGAGAGCCTTGGCGAGGTCGAGTCGACCAAGTCAGTGTCGGACGTCTATGCCCCTATTGGGGGCACGGTCTCGTCTGTGAACGCTGCGCTGGCGTCCAATCCGGGGTTGATCAATAGCGAGCCCTATGGTGAGGGCTGGTTGATTGAGATCGAAGTTGGCGACGCGAGCCAACTACAGGGGCTCCTGGACGCGACTGCGTACCGCGAGCTGACGGGGGACTACGAATGATGCCTACTTGCCCAGCGTGTAACCACAAGAACGATTTCTCGGCAAACTTCTGTTCGTCGTGCGGTGAACGTATGGCAAATGCGACCGAGATCGAGACCGAGGCCATCACGATCATCGATGAAACCGACGAGACCGACCGAGACCATCTCGCCGACCGGGAAGGCTTCGATGAGCACACTGGATTGCTCGTCGTTGATGAAGGACCAAAGGGTGGATCTCGCTACGCACTCGATAGCGAGCTCATCACCGCCGGACGTCACCCGGAAAGCGACATTTTCCTCGATGACGTCACCGTGTCGAGGCGTCACGTCGAGATTTCTAATTCAGCGGGCGTGTACCGGGCAAAAGATGTTGGCTCACTCAACGGAACCTACGTGAACAAAGAACTGGTCGATGATCGTGAACTGGTCGACGGCGACGAACTACAGATCGGCGCATTCAAGCTGATCTTCTACCACGGGACTGGCTCATGAGATCGATGGAGTTGATTGGGGTACGAGTCGAACTGCCGAGCAATACCCCGATTGTTTTGCTGCGCGCGCTCGACGAAGAAGGCGAGTCAGACGAGAGCGAAGTTATGCTTCCGATCTTTATCGGGGGACCGGAGGCAACGGCAATCGCCCTCGCGCACGAAGGCGTCGATCCTCCGCGACCAATGACCCACGACCTGTTCGCCGAAGCCCTCGAGTCAATGAACGTTCGCGTGGAACAAGTCGTGATCACCGAGCTGCGCGAGCGGACGTTCTTCGCCGAGATTCATATGCGGGCACCCGGTGAGGCAAAGGTTCTTTCCGCGCGACCATCAGATGCGATCGCGCTGGCTGTGAGACTCGGGGTTCCGATCCTGGCCGAGGAGGAAGTCCTCGACGCTGTTGGCTATAGCGAGACTCCCGACGTCCCCGAAGAAACCGCAGAAGTTGTAGAGGACTTCAAGGACTTTCTCGACTCAGTTAACCCTGAAGACTTTGCCTAGTTTCTAAGGCTTTCAGAGTTTTTCGCGCGTTGAGCGCGAGAGAAACTGCACTAAGTGATTGACCTGACTTGCATCACTCTTTAGAGTTACGGCAACGTAATTTCAGAGAAGTAATCATTTCGGAGGTCAGCGCCATGAACGATCACGTGGATGCACAGATGGGCTATAGCGGAAAGAAGGCCGCCGAAATCGTCGGTATTACCTACCGTCAACTCGACTACTGGGCACGCACCGACCTCATCCGGCCGTCGATGATGGATGCGTCTGGCAGTGGCTCGCGTCGCCAGTACAGCTACCGAAACCTCCTCGAACTCAAGGTCATCAAGAACCTGCTCGATTCGGGGATTCGTCTGGAACAAGTTCGCGAAGTCTTTGCGTACCTCCAAGATGAGCTGGGCGAGGATGTTGCAACGGCAAACCTTGTGGTCAACGGAACTCAGCCCACGCTGGTGCGCAGTGGCGAAGAAGTGATCGACCTTCTACAGAACGGTCAGGGCGTGCTCAACATCCTTCCTCTGAGCGGCGTGGTCGACGAACTCGACGAAAAGATCGTGGAACTGTTCCCAGGCACGGACACCAAGACAAGCACCGGACGAAGCACCGGACGAAGCACCGTTGCGCACTCGGGTTAAAGCTCTCGTTCTTCTGTTAGGAATTTCGCTCGTAGCTGCTGCGTGCGGGTCGAGCGTCGAGTCGGTTCAAGAACCATTGGTTTCCAATAGTTCATCGACGACCTTTGCAGAGCTCGAAACATCGTCGAGCACCGAGTCAACCTCGACGACAGTAGTGACCACCTCAGCACCGCCGAGCTCACCGTCTACCACAGCAGCGCCGAGCTCGACGTCTGCCACAGCAGCGCCGAGCTCAACGGCTACCACAGCAGCGG
>CAZHUR010000141.1:0-3472 GCA_964535395.1 uncultured Acidimicrobiales bacterium | reverse complement strand
GCCGAGCTCGACCGGTGGCTCGTCCTCGAGTACCTCAACCACCGCTGCGCCCACCACGCCCACGTCGACAGCTACGACGACAGTGGCCACCAACGAAACGTTCCAAGCGTCGGTCCTGGACCTGTCAGGACCCATTGCCTCTCAGCTCACCCACTCGTGGCGCGAGGGCTGCCCGGTAGGGCTCGATGAGCTTCGTCTGATCTCATTGAACCACTGGAACAACGAAGGCAACGTCGTGGGTGGACAACTGATCATCCATCAAGACCACGCATCGGACATGGTGCAGGTTTTCTCGCGATTGTTCGATGCACAGTTCCCGATCGAACGGATGCAACTCGTCGATGTCTTCCAAGGTGATGATGACCTGTCTATGGCGGCGAATAACACCTCGGCGTTCAACTGCCGAGAGATCGCGGCGCGCCCTGGTACTTGGTCGAACCACGCCTTCGGCGAAGCAATTGACATCAACCCGCTCGTGAATCCACTGGTCAGTGGCAACGGTGTGTTCCCCCCGGGCGGTGCAGCGTTCACCGACCGGTCGGTGCAGGTGCAGGGCGGAATCTACCCCGGAGATGTTGTCACCCAGGCATTTGCCGAGATTGGCTGGGGTTGGGGCGGCGACTGGGTCAACTCAAAGGACTGGCAACACTTCTCCGCCACCGGGAACTGAAGCTCTAGAAAATTCGGAAGCGAAGCTTACGGAGCGAGCAGCGTATTTCGGAACTGTCGTAGTTCGTGGTCGGCGAGTACGAGCGCTGTCATGGCATCGACGAGCGGCACCGCACGGGGAAGTACGCAGGGGTCATGACGGCCCTTGGCGGCGAGCGTTGTTGCTTCGTTGGAAGTAGTGACCGTGTCTTGTTCTGACGAGATGGTCGCGGTTGGCTTAAAGACCGTGCGAAAGATCAACGGCTGACCGTTACTAATACCGCCCTGAACGCCACCAGAATGATTCGACGAAGTTGATGGGACACCGTGTGGGCCAGGTACGAACGGGTCGTTATGTGAACGCCCCGTCATCGAGGCCGCGCCAAAACCGCTCCCAATTTCGAAGCCCTTCGTTGCCGGCAAGGACAGCATTGCCTTTGCAAGGTCAGCTTCGAGCCGATCAAAGACCGGCTCGCCGAGCCCGACGCTCATGTTGCGCACGACAGTGCGGACCATGCCGCCGAGCGAGTCGCCATCCTTGCGCGCCTGTTCGATCGCGCTGGTCATGAGGCTCGCAGCCGCTTCGTCGGGACATCGCGTTGGCCCAGCTTCGACGGCCTCGAGTGTCACGAGCGCAGGGTCCACGTTTGCCGCGATCTCGTGGACCTGGTCGACCCACGACACAATCTCGGGTGCGCGCTGGTCTCGCCTGTCCGCGATGGCCTCGAGAAGTTGAGAGGCAATCGCCCCTGCAGCTACTCGGCCAATCGTTTCACGCGCACTCGAACGGCCGCCACCCTCGATACTGCGGTTGCCGAACTTCGCGTCATACGTGAAGTCTGCGTGGGACGGCCGGTACAGCTCGCGCATGTGGTCGTACGCTCCGGGGCGAGCATCAGAGTTGCGTACCAACATGGCGATCGGCGCCCCTGTGGAGGCGCCGTTGCTCAGTCCGGACAGGATCTCGACCCGGTCCAATTCGTTTCGTTGTGTCGTCAGTCGACTCTGACCTGGACGACGACGGTCTAGTTCAGTTTGAACGCGGTCCACGTCGATGGCTAGTCGCGCCGGCAACCCGTCGATGACGACGCCGACACCACCACCATGACTCTCCCCGAAAGTCGAGATCTGGAGCGTATGACCGAATGTATTACCCACGCGGTCAGACTATCGGTGCGTGTAGCAGCAGACGCTGACTAGTCGCCGCGTTCGGCAGCGAGAGCCGACAGCGCAGCCGAGCGCATGCCGTCGGTGACGACCGGCGCTTCACGCTCTGGCTCTGGTGCAGCGGCCTCTTCGGCTGCCTTCTGACTTGCTTGCTGCGACAGGCTTTCCAAGATGTGCGAAAGCAACTGAACGAGCGTGTCGAGGGCGGTCTCAGAGGTACGAGCATCAGTTCGGATGATCGGAACTGCAGCGTCGAGATCGAGTGCCTCCCGAATATCTTCGACGTTGTGTTCTGGAGCGCCGTCGAACTGGTTCAGGCCCACGATGAACGGAATGTTCCGGGACTCGAAGAAGTCGATTGCATTGAAGCACTCGTCAAGGCGGCGGGTGTCGACAAGCACGAGAGCACCAAGGGCGCCTGCTGTGATGTCGTTCCACATAAAGCCGAATCGGTCCTGGCCAGGAGTTCCGAAGACGTAGAGCACGAGGCCCTCTTCAACGGTGATCTTGCCAAAGTCCATAGCGACCGTTGTGCTGGTCTTGGACTTGACGAAACTTGCGTCGTCAACCCCAGTTGCAGCACTGGTCATCTTTGCCTCGGTCTGTAGCGGTGCGATCTCGGAAACGGCGCTGACGAAGGTCGTCTTGCCTACACCAAACCCTCCCGAGACAACGACCTTGGCCGATACTGGGCGGGGTGCACTAGCGGTTTCGGATGCCATCGAGCAGTCTCCTTACAATTGCAATGTCGTCAGAGCGTGTGGTTTCGAGAACCTCGAGGGTGCCTGCACCCCAAAGATCGGCGACGAGTACTCGCGCCACGCCCAGAGGCAGCGAGCACTTTGCTGATATTTCTGCGATCGAGTTTGGCTCGGCGCACAAATCGTAGATTCGAGCCAAGTCCAGATCGCGAGGGGCCTTGCTGTCAGGCGCGACAGCGACCATTGCTTCAATGGCGATGTCGCCCGCATCGCTGCGAGTTCGACCGCCAGTGAGCAAGTAGGACCGAACAAACGATCCTGAATCTTCTGCGCTATCCACTGGGCTGATCCTCAAACTTTTCTAGGTACTAGACCGTCAGGACGTTCTTGAGCTCACCGATGAGTTCTGGTGAGAGAGCAGCACCCGCACGCTCGGCGAGCAGGGTCATCTCGTATGCGACCTGTGCAATGTCTGCACCGGACTGGCAGAGGACTGCGAGCGATGCGCCGTGGCCCATCGACATCACAAACAGGTTGCCCTGGCTCATCTCTACAACGACCTGGTCGACTTCACCACAGTCCAAACATACGGCTGCGCCGTGTGTGAGGCTGGTGAGTCCGGCGGCGATCGCCGCGAACTGGTCGACACCGCTCGAGTCAATGCCCGCTGAAGAGGCGAGGAGGAGGCCATCAGCCGAAACTGCGACTGCCTCACGTACCCCAGCTGTTTCCTCTGCGAATCGCGAGAGGAGCCAAGCAAAGTTTTGAGCTTCGGTTGATACTGTCATGTTGCACTCCTGGTAGGGCCTTGTGGTCGTTCTGGTGGAATGGTCGTTGTGGTGGAATTGTCGTTCGTGTGGTCGAACTTGTTTCTGCCCATACCCATCGGCAAATGGAGACGGTCAGATAAGTCATTCTTCCTAGGACTTGGTTTGTTTGTCGCCTGTTGCAGAGAC
>CAZHUR010000140.1:0-6693 GCA_964535395.1 uncultured Acidimicrobiales bacterium | reverse complement strand
ATCCATGTACTGCGCAGAGGAGCAATCGCCGCAGGTCGCTTACGCGGCTTGCTCGACTGAATCTCTCGCCTGAGACTTGAGCTAGTGGCTACCCGACCGCTTGTTCAAAGAGCGCTACGAGCTTCTGAGCTTCGGTGTCGACGTTGTGCATGTCCATTGTCCGCTCAGCGCCGACCGCACCCATCTCGTCGAGCACGTCGGTAGGCATCTCCAACGCGGTGATCATCGCTGTTGCGAGGAGACCACTTTCACCAGCGGGCACCAACCATCCGCACACGTTCGGCACGACGAGTTCTGGAATTCCTGCAACGTATGTGCTGATCACCGGGCGTCGAAGTGCCAGCGCTTCCATGATTACGACGGGTAACCCTTCGGCAAAGCTCGGCAGCACGAGCGCTCGCGACGAGATGATCTCTTCGCGAACAACGGCCTCGCTCGCCCAGCCGGTAATTCGCACTCGGTCGGACAAGCCGGACCGGTCGAGCTGAGCCTCAATTTCGGGTCGGAGCTCGCCATCGCCTACCAACGTCAAACGAAAGTCGACGCCAGCGGTGGCAACCTTCTCGGCGGCGTCGAGCAAAACCCAGTGTCCCTTTTGTTCAGACAGCCTGCCCACGGTCACCAAGTTTGGAGTATCAGCGATCGGTGGGGGGTCGGCGGTGAAGAACGAACGTTGCAGTCCGCAGTGGATGACGTGGATGTCACCACGGCGTTCGGCCGGCGCTAGTCGCAGGAGCTGGCTCCGGCCGTATGAACTGATCGCACATGTGAATGCTGCGTGACGCATCTTCTCATCGAGCGACAAGCCGACCTGGCGGTCGAATTCCTCGGGTCCGTGGACGGTAAAGCTATAGCTGGGTCCCCCGAGCAAGTGGCACAACATCGCGACGGCAGCCGAATTGGTTCCGAAGTGAGCATGAACGTGGTCGACCGATCGTTCCGAGCACAGCTGGCGAAGACGGGCGGCCTCGGCAACATAGGCCGACCAGTAGGCGGCTGACTTCTCCGAACCTCGAGAGAACGTCATCGCTGCGGCGGTGGTTGAGGCCAAAGCCTTTGCATTGCTACGACCTTCAGCGACGAGCGCTCCGGTCAGGTCGTTCGTTTCGCCATACAGCACTGTTGTGCGCTCGGCGTGGGCCAGGTCTGCGGGGTCCGCAAGGTCACGGGACCACGGTCGAATCGAGAAGATGTCGACGTCAACGCCCTGTTGCTCAACGGCATCGATCTCCCGTCGAACAAAACTGTGGCTGACCTTTGGATACTCGTTGATGAGATAGCCGATCTTCATTACGCAGCCAGTCGAGCTTGGCGCAGAGGCACACCATCGAGGACGTCCACGAGAGCGAGGGCGGCGGCTCGGTCGGTGCAGTTCTGTTCGGCGAAGGACGACGCGTTCGAGTCCAACTTCCGACGCAAGTCCTCGTCAGACCACATCGCCTCGATCCGATGCGCCAGGCTTTCGGCGTTGCCTGGGAGCGCCAAGAGCGCGTTGGACCCGTCGGTGAGGTAGTCCTCGATCCCCGAACGTGCAGTGGCGACCATGCCGCGTCCGTGTCGTAGGCACTCGACGATGGTGACCAAGCCAGCGGTCACGCCATCTGGCTTGAGAGGGAGCACATTGACGGCGGCATGACGAACGTGGCGTCGAATCTGTTCTTTCGACATCGTGTCGACGATCTCTACGTTGGCGGGCGGGGTCAACCCGGAAAGGACGCGCTCTCCAGCGACTACAACCGTTGGATACTCGAGCTTTGCAATCGCTTCAAAGAAGGTCTTGTAATCGCGGTTTCCAGACCCGGTAGCAAACACGTACGGCTCAGGTCGGTTTGGGGCTTCGGTTTCGATCTTGGCTCCGTATTGCAATGGCACGAAATGAAAACGGTCTTCGGAGATTCCGAGAAGTGACGCGTAGGCCTCTACTTCAACGCTGCTATGCACAACGAACCTGTCGATTCGAGCCAGGCCGAGCGACGCAGCTCGTCGGCGCGTCTCATCGTCGAGGTTGGTGTTGAAAAACCAGCTCACGATCGGACGGTCGTCGCGTCGAACCCGGCTGACCGTCGACAAGGCCGCCGCCAACTGAGGAAACACCGAAATGAGGCCGTCACTCGGCTTTGAGATCGTGTGGTGTGCCTGACGGTAGTACGCAATCCACTCCGCAAGAGAGCTGTGTGCGTTACGCCGCGCGTGCCAATCTTGACCGGCTCCTACGGCCTGCACTCGTTCAAAGCGGTACACATCAGCGGGAATCTCCGCGTCAAGCCACCGTTCGGTGCTCGGGGTGAAATAGGGCGACGCGACACGCCAAAGCGTTCCGCGGCTCCCAAGACTTTCGGCCATACCGTCTTAATGTCGGCGTTTTCGGCCGCTAAATGAGCGCTGAATTGTTAGGTAATGAGTGCTGAATTGTTAGGTAAAGGGTTCAAAGGGCCCTGTAAGGGCCATACCTAAGGAACGTACCTTTTGTAAAGGTCGTGTATTTATTCTCCGATCTACACGACCGTGCGGTAACTGACGCCCGTAAAGGACTTTTCAGTGGAACTTCGATTTGTAACTTTGGCGCTCAAACGCCTGTGGTGGATACCAATTCTCATGGGCATCGTGGGGCTGCTCGTCGGCACCCGGTTCACCGCGCCTGGAGTGGCCGAGTTTGAGTCGACCGCGCTCGTGCTCGTCCAGCCTTCAGACGAATCGATCAGCCCGGCGCAAAGCACCGCTCCTGACCGTTTCGTTGCCAGTCAGATTTCGTTGCTCGAAAGCAACCAGATCAGCGAGAGCGTCGCCGAGCTTCTCGGAGGCGACGAAACGTCGCTGACGGTTAGTCGCTCGCTCGAATTTGCTCAACGCGAAGAGTCCGATGTCGTCGAGATTATCGCTACCACAACCGACGCGGAACGCTCACAAGCAATCGCCCAAACAACCGCCGACGTATACATTGCTGAACTCGGAGAACGCGTCGACGCACTGTTCGCCGCAGAACTGAACGAACTGAGCGCAGAGCTTGAAGGGATCGATGCGGAGCTGATCGAGGTCAATACGGCATTGGCCGACGCAGCTGAACCATTCCTCAACCAGCTCGGAAGCGAATCTCCAATTCCGGTTCCCTCGATCGAGGTCCTCGACCCGGCCGCAGCTACGCAACGAGCGACACTACTCACTGAACGGGCAAGCACCCGCTCACGCCTCGACGCTCTCGAGCTCGCCACCGACAACGCGGTCAACTCCGAGATCATCCAGGATGCTCAGCTCCCCGAGGAGGGCCTCGCCAACGCTCTGGCGCCGCTCCGATACGCAATCGTTGTGATCTTCGCGCTGCTCGGAGTAGCCCTTGCAATGGCGGTAACCCGCTTCTCTCCGGTCGTCATTGATGACCGAGACATCGAAACTGCGTTGCGCCGACCAATCGAGGCTCGAGTTCCACGCAGCGACGCTCTCGGAAGCAGCCTGCGCGATGCGCTCATGCTCCTGGGTGACGAAGCGAGGGTACAGAACCAACTCGATCGTCTGGCTTCGCGTGTCGAACTCGCTTCGGACATCCGTGGCGCCCGCATCATCGGCGTTGGCGGATCACAGCTCGGGAGCGGGTCGAGCTCGCTCGCTACGGCTCTCGCCGGCCGATTCTCACAACGTGGTAACCGCACCATCTTGATCGACGCTGACGCGGTCGATGCTCGCCTGACTCGCGAACTGGGTGCTCCTCCGATGCTCCATCTCACCGATTTTGAGAACGACGCCGCCGACGACTACGGCGAGACGGCGTTCCCAAACCTGATCACGCTCGGAATCGACCAGGCGGACAGGACGCGACGCGTTCGCGCCTCAGCTCTCGGCCGAGGATTGCGTTCCCGCGCCGACATCATCGTGATCGACCTCGGCCCGTTGCTCACCTCGACGAGCGCTTCACAGCTGGTCGACGAACTCGACCTTCTCGTCATGGCCTTTCCCAAGAACCGTCAGTCCGTCGCCGGCTTGGAACAGGTCGCTCGAACGTTCGAAACCATCGGCGACAGAATCCTCCCGGTTATCAACGATGTCGGTTCGCAGCGCCGGAACAAGCCTGAGGAGCACAGTGCTCCAGTAGCGCCTGCTAACTCGGTAGAAGCCTCGTCGTTGTCGATTGACGCCGCATGACCACCCTCGAACCTGCACGCAACACCGTGCGGCGCTCGGGCGAACCGCAGAGCTTCGAAGCCAGCGTTGGCGTCGTCGTCATTGGCCGGAACGAAGGCGAACGTCTCCGCCGGTGTTTGACCGCCGACGGCATTCAGGGACTGCCGACGGTGTATGTGGATTCGGGATCAACCGACGGCAGCGTCGAGCTTGCCACCTCCCTCGGAGTGGACGTCATCTCGCTGACCGCCGACCGCCCGTTTACCGCAGCGCGCGGCCGCAACGCCGGGATCGAACACCTCGTAACGAACCAGCCGAACGTCGTCTTCGCTCAGCTCCTCGATGGCGATACTGAGATCGACGGCGACTTTGCTTCCAGTGCATATGCCGAGATCACGAGTGAACCTACGATCGCTGCTGTAGCTGGACGACTCCGCGAACGGAATCGAGATGTCTCGAAGTACAACCGGCTCTGTGACATGGAGTGGAACCACCCGATCGGCCAGGTAGATGCATTCAGCGGAAACGTGCTGCTTCGCATCGAGAGCTGGCGAGATGCTGGTGGTTATGACGAGACTCTCATCGCCGGCGAAGACCCAGAACTCAGCCTTCGTATTCGCAACAAGGGTTGGAGCATCCACTGCATCGATGCGCCGATGGGACTTCACGACGCTGACATGCACACGTTCTCGCAGTGGTGGACGAGGACGACTCGAACCGGTCACGCCTTTGCTGAAGGAGCGGACCTCCAACGAGCATCAGGCCATTACCGGCGAGAGATCCGAAGCATTGCCTTCTGGGCGGGTGTGCTCCCGTCGGCAATCGCGACCTCGGCCGCTCTCGGCTTCGTCAAACGACCCGGCTGGCTCGGTTTGGCAGCACTTGGTTTGTACCCGCTTCAGTGGTGGCGGGTGCGACGTCACCGCCTTGAAACCGGAGATGACCCCGAAGACTCTCAGCTCTACGCCACCCATGTCATTCTCGGCAAATTCGCCGAACTCCGAGGAGTCCTGAGCTACTACCGCAACAAACGGAAGGGCACACGCCAGGGGTTGGTCGAGTACCGCTCGCAGCACGGCTCGGCCGAAAACCAGCAGAACCGCGGGGCCAGTTAGGAAATGGAACTCGAACGGCTGCTCGCAGTGCTTAAGCGTCGCTGGTGGCTAATCGTCGCCGCTGGTGTCCTTGGCGCGCTCGTCGGGTTTGGTGCCGAGTCGACTCGCTCGGACCGGTTCACCGCTACCGCCACGGTTCAGCTGGCGCCCGACCGCGATGTCTATGGCTCGGAGACTGTTCTGAATCGTCTTGCTGTCAATGAGATCGCCATCATCGGTAACAGCACCCTTCGTTCTTCGGTCGTCGACAGTCTCGGGGACGCAGGATCTGTTGTGGATCCGACCGCGGACCTCATGATCGAGCAGATCCCAGATACCGACCTACTCAACATCTCGTTCTCCGCCCCGGACGAACAGACAGCCATCTCCGGCGCAAACATCTGGGCGCAGACCTATGTCGACCTGGACCGCGCGATCGAACGAGCTCCGTTGCAGGAGCGAATCTCCACGGTCACAAACGAGCTGGGCGAGGCGCGTGAGCAGCGCCTTGAGCTCGACTCCCAACTGGCTGACCTCGTGTTCTTCCGCAGCGATGGCAACGTCTCTACCTATAACGAGACCGTTCTGCGAGACGCCGAACTCTGGGATTCGATCGTCAAGCTCGACCAAGACATTGCGCTGTTGACGCGCGATCGTGCAGCGGCAGAAATTGACCTGACCAACGTTCTCGACAGTTCGATCGCGGCCACTGCGTTGGGACCGATCGATCCAGAGCGCACGGGGAATGGCCTCGGCCCCCTCCAGGGCTTGATCATTGGATTGTTCAGCGCCATTGGGATGGTGACAGCCACCGCGAACCGAGGCGCTTCCCACCGGGCCGTCAGCAACATCACGCCTGCCCCGGTTTGGCCAACCAGCCTGCGCCTTCAACGCTCGAGAGTTGTGATGCCGTGGCGTAATCGGGCCCTCGCCCGGAATGTCGCTGCAGTTTCGACCCAGGTGCTCAAACGTCTACCGGACACACGACTACAGGTTGTTTCGTTTGCTGGCATCGACCGCGCTCGGACCCAAGAGCTGAAGAACGCGCTGGCGATCGACATGGGGACCCGGGGTTATTCGGTCTCGATGATGGGAGACGACGAAGCTTCGGCGAACTCGAGGAGTGTCGATGGTTTGCTCACACTTCTGAACGCTCGGAAGAGCCTCGTCTTCGCCGACCTCGACGAGCTGCAGTCGCAGCGCTTCTCCGGACGCATTGTCACCGTCGTTGCCGTCGACGAGCATCGAGACCGCGAGGAATTGGTGGCTCGCCAGATCGCTGAAAGCCTCGAAGTCAGTGACTCGGTGCTGACGGTGGTCTCACGATGACAGGGCCGAAACGGCTGCTCACTCTTATGATTCTCGTCGGGTTGATTGCGACAGCTTGTAGCGGTCCGCCAGAAGCGAGCGGGCCAACCCAAGGTGGAATCGTGGGCGACTCGGTCGACGAGCCAACAGCGGTTGAACTCATCGATCGGTCCGGACC
>CAZHUR010000139.1:1579-6708 GCA_964535395.1 uncultured Acidimicrobiales bacterium | reverse complement strand
GCGATCGACGTGATCCCCTCTCCATTCGCCGGGTTCCTCACATCGATCCTGGCCCCCTCGGAGCCATCGACCCACTTGCCACCAATGAGCAACTGATCTTTCATTCCTGAACTCCTCTTCACTGAACGGTCGGTGTCACGCTAGTGTGACCCGCCACAGGGCTCGTCCACCTAATCGGATAGACAGTTGGGGCAACGATCGCTCTCGCCACTTCCACCCCACGAAGTCGCTTTTGAAAGGCAGGCATGGCCGCTCACACAGAAAATTTGTCAAACGTCTGGTTCAAAGTGACCGACCTTGAAATCGCCACGGGCGAGGGGTCGTGGGTCACCACGACAGACGGGGAAAGATACCTCGACTTCACTGCAGGAATCGCCGTCAACTCCACCGGCCACTCGCACCCCAAGGTGGTCGCTGCCATCGCCACCCAGGCAGCGCGCGGCATTCACCTCCAAGCCAATGTCTTCACCCACGACCTGTTACAACCACTCGCCGCGAAGCTCGCTGAGATCACACCGGCGGGTATCGACACGTTCTTCTATGCAAACTCGGGCGCCGAGATCACCGAGGCGGCGGTCAAGCTCGCCAAGCAAAGCACCGGCCGTCCTCACACCATCGTCTTCGAAGGCAGCTTCCACGGTCGAACACACATGGCGATGGCCATGACCACCTCCAAGTCCATCTACCGAGCGGGCCACGCTCCCCTGCCCGGCGGTGTCTTCACCGCCCCGTTCCCAGATGTGCGCGCCGACGACCTCGAAGCCGAGATCGACTCAAGCCTCGCCGGGTTCGACCGCTTGCTCACCGGTTCAACCGCGCCGAGCGAAACCGCGTGCGTGATCATCGAACCCGAACTGGGTGAGGGCGGTTATCGCCTTGCGCCAAAGCGATTCCTCGAAGGAATCGCTCAACGCTGTAAGGACCACGGGATTTTATTCATCGCTGACGAAGTCCAAAGCGGGTTTGGGCGTACCGGCAAGATGTTCGCCATCGAACACTTCGATATCGAACCCGACATCATCTGCATGGCCAAAGGGATCGCGTCGGGGTTCCCGTTTTCCGCGGTCGGGACACGCCGTGAACTTGACGATAAGTGGCCCACCGGCTCTCACGGCGGCACCTACGGCGGCAATGCTATGGGTTGTGCGGCTGCGCTCGCGACGATCGACATCCTCACCGAAGATGGTTTCCTAGACAACGTGAACGCTCGAGGCGACCAGCTCCGTTCCGGTCTCGAGGAGTTGATGGCCGAAGGACCCGTCATCGAGGACGTTCGTGGAGCTGGCATCATGCTCGCCTGTGACCTGCGGAGCGCAGAAGACGCCAAGGCCATCGTTCAGCATTGCTTTACAACCGGCAAACTCATCATCATGACCGCTGGAGCTGCGGGCAACACGATCCGTTTCATGCCACCGCTCACCGTTAGCGAGGCTGAAGTTCAGATCGCACTGGACGCACTAGGCAAGGCCATCGCGTCTATCTAAGCGCCTTTGAGAAATTTGGATATCGAGTAGGCGACCTTGGCCTCGCGATCGGTGGATTCTTCCCGGTCGTCAGCGGTGGCGAGAATTGCACGGCTGCTGCGGACGCCGAGCCAACGGAAGGGTTCGGGTTCCCAGTTGCGCGCCCGGTGTCCCACCCACGGCAACGACGTTCGGTCGGTTGATTCGCCGCGAATGAGTTCGGCCATGGTGCGTCCGGCCAAGTTCGCGGCGGCCACTCCTTCGCCGACGTACCCTCCGAGCACGCCAACACCACTCGATCGGTCAAACCGCAGCCCCGGCACCCAGTCTCGGGGAATTCCGAGAACGCCACCCCACCGGTGAGTGAACTTCGCGTCGCCTAGGACTGGAAGCATCTCGATGAGAGTGTCGCGCAAGAGGGCGTGTGATGGCCCGTGCGTTTCGGCGTGCGGACTGATCGCCGAACCCCACAGGTACGGAACGCCTCGACCTCCGAACGCGAGGCGGCCATCGGCGGTTCGCTGACCGTAGATGACCATGAAACGATCATCTGAGAAGGTCGGCCGGTTACCCAGACCGATCTCGTCGAGCATCGCATCCGATAGAGGTTCTGTAGCGACCATGAGCGAATACACCGGGAGCAAAGCTCGGCGCTCGCCCGCTAGGTCGCGGGTGTAGGCCTCGGTGGCTTGCACCACGACGTCGGCGCGGACCACACCTCGGTTTGTTCGCACCAGCTTTGGTTCGATCTCGGAGACAGCGGTGCCTTCGACGATCGTGACCCCGGCGGCTTCGACCACATCGGCCAGACCGCGAGTCAGCTTGGCAGGATCGATAGCGGCGCAATGAGGAAAGTAGATTCCCGATTTCACATTGGTCGCGTTGAGATAGGTTCGAGCGGCGTCGGGTTCGAGCAACTCGCCGTGTGCCCCATCGGCAATCTCACTTCGTTGCCGTGTGGCCTGTGGCGTGTTGCGCGCGAGCCGGATCCATCCACCTTTCGCGAAATCGCATTCAATCGCCTCGGCGTCAGCAATTCGGCCGATCTCATCGACCGCGTCTTGTACCGCTCGATCGAGGCGATTGGCGGCGTCCATCGACGACCACTGCGCATACTTTTGTGGGCTGGACGCTAACTCACCGACCGCCCAACCACCGTTGCGACCCGAGGCGCCGAATCCGCAGAAGTCCTTCTCGATCACCATGATTCGAAGCGCCGGGTCGGACCGGACGAGGTAGTAGGCCGTCCACAGCCCAGAGAATCCACCGCCGACGATCGCGACATCAACGTCGGCGTCGTCTTGTAGCGATGAGCGGCGATCGATCGTTCCAAGGCGATCCAACCACAACGCTGTGGTGGAAGCACTCTCAATAAATTCGATCCCTCTTGAATCTAGTGACTTCGACATCGTTGGAGAATATAACCCATCACGTCGAATCTCAGAGAATCTGTTTCTCAGCTGTTTTAAATCCGTTGCCGATTCGACTAATCGCCTCGGAATCACTAGCGTTCCTCCATGGCATCGATTCATCTCAAAACTGCGATACCTGGTCCTCAGAGCGCAGAGATCATCGAGCGCCGTCGTGCTGCGCTCAGTTCGGGAGCAGCGTTTCTCACCGAGCTCGCGGTCGAATCGGCCAACGGTGCGGTCGTCACCGATGTCGACGGCAACCAGCTTTTGGATTTCGCCGGTGGCATTGGCGTGCTCGCCGCCGGCCACTGCCCCCCGAGTGTCGTTGAGGCGATTCAGAGCCAGGCGGGCGAGTTGATTCACTACTGTGGCATCGTCGCAACCCATGACTCGATGGTCGACCTAGCCGAAGCGCTGAATGCTGCCGCGCCAGGCGACTTCCCGAAGAAGACCCTGCTGATGAATTCCGGGGCCGAAGCGGTCGAGAGCGCGGTCAAACTCGCACGTGTGGCCACCGGTCGAGCAGGCATTCTCGTCTTCGAAGGCGCCTACCACGGCCGCACCAACATGACGATGTCGATGACGAGCAAGTACGGGCTCTTCAAAAAGGGCTTTGGACCGTTCGCTTCGGAGATCTACCGCATCCCGTTCCCCAACGTGTTGCGCCGCCCACCTGGCACAGACCCAGAACAGTTCGTTGGCTGGTCGATCGCTCGTCTTCGCGACGCGCTGATCAGCCAGGTTGACCCTTCTGCCCTCGCGGCGATCGTCATCGAACCCGTTCAAGGTGAAGGCGGCTTCATCCCCGCTCCCAAGCCATTCCTCGAAGAGATCCGGGCTATCTGCGACGAGCACGGAATCGTGATGATTGCCGACGAAGTCCAGGCAGGGTTTGGACGAACCGGCAAGCTGTTTTCGATCGAGCATTCCGGCGTGGTCCCCGACCTGATCACAATGGCAAAGTCGATGGGTTCGGGTATGCCGATCTCGGCTGTCGTCGGCCGAGCCGACCTTTTGGACGCCCCGCACCCGGGCGGAATGGGCGGGACGTACAGTGGCAACCCGGTTGCGTGTGTAGCGGCACTCGAAACGATCAAAATCGTCAATTCGCCAGAGTTCTTGGGTAGGGCTGAAGAGATTGGTCAACGGATGCGAGCAGGACTCGAACAGCTCCGAGCAAAACACCCGGAACGAATTGCTGAGGTACGCGGGCTCGGTCCGATGCTGGTGATCGAGTTGGTATCCGATGAGAATCTGACGCCGGACCCTCCGCTGACTCAAGCGGTCAACAAGGCCACGTTGACTCGAGGCCTCATCACGATTCGAGCCGGGTTGTACAGCAACTGTGTCCGCTTCCTCCCACCCTTGAACATCACCGACGAACAACTCGACGAAGCTCTCGCAGTTCTGGACGAATCGTTTTCTGAAGCATTGGTTGAGGTCGGCTAATGAACGGGTCGATCCGAGTTCTGGACGTTTCTGGTTCGCCGACCCAAATCGGTTCGCGCCACGGCGAGGCGTACGCAGAGGAAATCCGCAAGTACGCGAACGAACGAGTCGACCTGGTCACTTCAGGGCTGTGGAGTGGCGGGCCACTCACGCGTGCCGATGTGCTCGAGGTTGCCGAGTCGATGATCGGTGCTCACGAACTGTTCGACCCCGCCTTGTTTGAAGAAATGACAGCGATGGCCGAGGCCGCTGGCATCTCGGTCCCCGAGGCCATCATCGTTGGAGGGTTCACCGATTTTGTAGACACCGTCCGCGCTGTAGTCGGCGGCCCGATGCCAACCGAAGTGATCGAGGATGACTGCACCGCAATGATCATCCCGGACGGCCGGGCTTCGGGCCACGGAATCCTCGGTCAGACCTGGGACATGCACGACAGCGCAACCGAACACGTCATCTTGTTGCGCACCCGACCCGACGATGCTCCCGCGGCTTTGATCTTCACCACGACGGGGTGTCTTGGACAAATCGGCATGAACGAGTTGGGGGTCAGCGTCGGGATCAACAACCTGGTAGGCACCGACGGCACTCGCGGCGTGACGTGGCCAAGCGTCGTCCGAGCCATGCTCAAGACCGAAACCGCAGCCGAAGCCAAGGATCTGCTTCTTGGCGCAGATCTCGCTGGCGCCCACAACTTCTTGATCTTCGACAGACACGGCGAGGGCTACAACGTCGAAGCAATGCCCTCAACTCGGCCGATCATTCAACTTCAGGAAGACCCAATCGTCCATACGAATCACACCGTGCT
>CAZHUR010000139.1:0-1479 GCA_964535395.1 uncultured Acidimicrobiales bacterium | reverse complement strand
GGCCCCAGCTCTGGCCTGCAGTACGTGCGAATTGAGCCGCACATGTGCAAAGCACTTGAACAGCTTGAGCTTGAGGCATTCCCTACGGCGGACCCGGCTGATCTCTACGACGAAGCTGAGTTGCTGTATCTAGCTGACGAGTTTCCAGAGGGGAGCGTGATCGGTTTCGACGGAGACCAACGCGACGAACCGGTGGCGGTGGGCTTGGGTGTGCGGACCCACTTTGATTTCGACGACCCGCAACACAACTTGAAGGACTTCTTCCGTGACGCGCAGACCAAGTCTGGCGATGACCCTACAGGTCCCTGGTATTACGGCACCGACATCGTGGTACGCCCGGACTACCGCAGGCGCGGTATCGGCCGAGAGCTCTACGACCTTCGCAAGAAGATCTGTGTCGACTTGGGCCTCGCAGGAATCATCGCTGGCGGCGTGATCCCGGGATATGCCGAACACAAAGATGTGATGTCGGCCGATGACTATGTCGCCAAGGTGGTCGCAGGAGAGCTGTACGACCCGACCTTGACGTTCCAGTTGGAGAACGGTTTCGAAGCGCCATGCGCGCTCGCGAACTACATGCGAGATCCAGCGGTGAACAACTACGCCTCGCTCATCGTGTGGCACAACCCGGCGTACGCCTCGACCGCTGTCCAGGACGCGTCATGACGTTGGCTGGAATCGACGACGTCGATCGTGAACTCATTCGCGCACTTCAGGCCGATGGCCGTGCGTCCTATAGCCAGCTCAGCCGGTTGGTCGGTCTCAGCGATGCGGCGACTCGCCAGCGGGTCATGCGATTGCTTGACGAGCGGGTGATCGACATCGTCGCTGTAACCGACCCGGTCAAGCTCGGACTCAGCTACCAAGCGCTTCTCGGCATCACCGTAAGCGCAGACGTGAGGAAGATCGCTTCCAAGATTGAGAGCTATGACGAAGCTGTCTATGTGGTGATGTCGACCGGTCGATTCGATCTGCTCGTCGAACTGGTCAGCAAGAACAGCGACAGCTTTATCGAGGTGTCGAACTCGATTCGAGACCTGCGGGGTGTCCAAGGCGTAGAGATCATGTCCTACCTAGGAATCACGAAGCAAACCTATGACTGGGGAGTTGGCTAGCGGTGTCGAGTGAGAACGGTTCAACCCCAGCGGTGAGCATTGCGGGTGTAACGAAACGCTTTGGCGATGTGGTCGCCGTCGACAACGTCGATCTCGACATTGCTGACGGCGAGTTCTTCGCCATGCTCGGACCGTCGGGCTGCGGCAAGACCACGACGTTGCGAATGATCGGCGGGCTTGAGTTTCCAACGGAGGGATCACTCGAGATCTTCGGTGAAGAGGTGGGTACCCTTCCACCGAACAAGCGGCCGGTGAACACGGTTTTCCAAAACTATGCCTTGTTCCCGCACATGAGTGTCCTCGACAACGTCAGCTTCGGCTTGCGGATGCAGGGCACGGACAAACGCGAAGCAGCCAAGAGCGC
>CAZHUR010000138.1:0-6797 GCA_964535395.1 uncultured Acidimicrobiales bacterium | reverse complement strand
GGCAAAGACGGTTCCAGCCGACATCTCGCTGGACGGAATTACCGGGTACGGGGCCTACATCGACAACTCGGGGGCGTTCATTGACAGCTGCTTGTAAGGTCTGGCCATGGCAACCGAACAAGAAGTCCAAGACGCACACAGCAAGCTTGAAAAGGAATACAAGCAGACAATGGAGTCGCTCGGCGATCTCTATCTGGCGGTAGAGGCGGTCAAGTCCGCTGGCGTACACGATGACATTGCCGGCCTCCTTGACACCGTGGCCAAGGAAGCAAAAAAGGCCCGCACCGGCGGCGTCATTGGTTCAGGGGCCAAGGGCCACGCTCGCGCGTTGAACGACTACCGAGAAATGCTTGGAGATGCGTCCTAATGGCGGCTGACGACAAGACGCTCGACCGCCTGACCAACGAGACCGTCGAACTACTTCAGGCAATGATTCGCAACGAGTGTGTCAACGATGGCACCCCAGAATCGGGCCATGAAACGCGCAACTCCGACCTGCTAGGAACCATTGTCGATCTGCCCGGAGTCGACGTTGAGATACTGCCGGTTCTGCCGGGTCGGGATTCGATCGTCGCACGACTGCCGGGAACCGACCCAACCGCTCCCGCACTGATGTTGATGGGCCACACCGATGTGGTGCCGGTAACACCCGAAGGTTGGAAGGTCGATCCGTTCGGTGGCGAGAAGATCGGTAACGAGATCTGGGGCCGCGGCGCAGTCGACATGTTGAACGTCACCTCGTCAATGGCGGTCGCGTTCGCTCACATTGCACAAGGGTCGACTCGCTATGCGGGCGACATCGTGTACTTCGGCGTGGCCGATGAAGAGGCGGGAGGCGTATATGGTGCCGAGCAGCTCGTTGCGGACCGCTGGGATGCCCTGAAGTGCGACTACGTCCTCACCGAATATGGTGGCTCCCCTGTCGTGAGTGACGACGGGATCGTCGTGTTGCTCACCACCGCAGAAAAGGGAGTGTTCTCCCACAAGATCATGATCACCGGTGAACCTGGCCACGGATCGATGCCTTACCGCACCGATAACGCCATCTCGAAGGCAGCGGAGATCGTCCGCCGAGTCGAGGCGTACAACCCCGGGGCCCAAATCGACGAACTGTTCAAATCTCGAATCAAGGCACAGAACTTCGACGCGGAGCTCGAAGCCAAGATGCTCGACCCGGGCCATATCAATGAAGCCCTCGAAGAGATGGAACCGGGCCTTGCCCGCAACCTGCAATCGTGCTGCCACACGACCTTTGCCAACACCATGATTTCGGGCGGCACCAAGTCGAACACGATCGCCGACAAGGTCATTCTCGACATCGATATCCGCGTCCTTCCCGGCGAAACTCTCGAATCAGCTCAGAAGCACTTGCGCGACGCGATCGGCCCCGAACTCATGGGCTCGGTCACCTTCGACCCGCAGTGGGATACTCCATCGACTAGCTCAGAGGCGTCGGGTCCACTCTGGGACGCACTCACCGACTCGATTCAGGTGACCTACCCCGGCGCGAAAGTCCTGCCATCGATGGTTACCGGAGGCACCGACGCTCGCTTCTTTCGCCAACGAGGAGTCCCGTCCTATGGCGCTGGTCTGCTGAGTAAAGACATCAGCCTGGGAGAGTTCATGAACCGATTCCACGGCCACAACGAGCGGATCGACATCGAATCTCTACGCCTTACAACCAAACTCTGGCTCGACGTCGCCGACCGACTCTGGGCCTAAACCCCCGCTCGATTTTGGAGTCGTCGAAGGCGGAGCGCCAGCGGTTTCTGCAACGCTACCCGATAGTGCAACGCCACTATTTGCGAGTAAACATAGAGGTTCCAAACAACCTCGAAGGGTTTTTGTAATGACACGTAGGAGGAAAGCGCTTCTCGCTCTTCTCGCGATTTTCGCCCTCCTAGCAGCAGCGTGCGGTAGCTCAGATAATTCCGCCGAAGATGCCGAGAATGCGGTCGATGACACCGTCGAAGAGGTAACCGAGTCCCAAGAGCCCGACGAATCCGAAGTTGCGGCGCAGGACGAACAGCCCGACGAAGTGGTCGAAGGCGAGGTGGAAAGTGAATTCCGCGCCGCATTCATCCTGGTCGCACCAGTGGGTGACGTAGGCCTGAACTTCCAGCACGACCTCGGACGTCAGGGGGCAGACGTTGCTACAGGCATCGAGACCGCATTCGTCGACAGCGTCCCAGAAGGCGGCTCAGAATTCGACGACGCAGTTCAGAACTTCATCGATGATGGCTTCAACGTGATCGTCACAACCTGGAGTGGGTACCAGGACGCAACACTGCAGTTCGCGAACGATAACCCGGACGTGACCTTCGAGAATATCTCGGGCTCACTCACGAACGAAACCAACATGGGCAACACGAACGGTCGCATGTACCAGCCTCGCTACATTGCTGGCATGGCCGCAGGCGCCGCGACCGAATCCGACGTCATTGGCTACGTTGCTGCGTTCCCTATCCCTGAGGTCATCCGCGGCATCAACGCATTCGCTCTCGGCGTGCAAGCAACCAACCCGGACGCCGTCGTCGAAGTCGACTGGACCAGCACCTGGTTCGGCATACCCGAGGAAACAGCTTCGGCGCAATCGCTCATCGACGCTGGGGCCGACGTTCTCACCATGCACCAAGACTCAACCGCAACCGGCATTGCCATTTCCGAAGCTGGCGGAACTTTCATTGGCTACCACAGCGACATGAGCGCCCAGGTCGAGAACTACCTCACCGCCCCCGTGTGGGACTTCACCCCTCGTTACACCGAGATCATCGAAACGGTTCTCTCCAACACGTACACGCCAGAACTATGGTGGGGCGGAATGGCCGACGGCATCGTCGACATCGAGATCCCAGAATCTTCCCCAGTAGCCGCCGAGATGCAGCAAGTGAAGGACTCGATCCTCGCTGGCGAGTTCGACGTATTCGACCAAGGCGACGTCGTCGACCAAGACGGCACGGTCATCATCTCCAATGGCGTAGTTCAGACCGAACTCACCGACCCATTCGCACCCGACGTAGTCGTCGCTGCTGAAGGTGACGCGCTTAACGACGACGTTCTATTGACTATGAGTTTCTTTGTAGACAATGTCGTTGGAGAGCTTGGCTAGACCAGTTGAGTGACACCGTCCACAACTTACTTTTCCAGATATGCGAAAACGCCGACGCGCGACTAAACATGTGGGCTTGAACACCTGGAGGGGTTAAGAAATGACACGTACGAGGAAAACGCTTCTCGCGCTTTTGACAATTCTCGCTCTCGTCGCAGCAGCATGTGGAAGCACTGCTGACGAAGCAGCCGAAGAGACCGGAGCAACAGCCGAAGGTGGTGACAGCGACGTCCGCGCAGCCTTCGTTATGGTGGCCCCTGTCGGCGACGCCGGATGGAACTTCCAGCACGACCTCGGTCGTCAGGGTGTAGAAGCAACCGGTATCGAGACCGCATTCGTCGACAGCGTTCCAGAGGGCGGCTCAGAATTCAACGACGCAGTTCAGAACTTCATCGATGATGGCTTCAACGTGATTTTCGCAACCTCGTTCGGTTACCAGGACGCAACACTGGAGTTCGCGAACGAAAACCCGGACGTGACCTTCGAGCACATCTCAGGCTTTCTCATGAACGACACCAACATGGGCAACACGTTCGGCCGCATGTACCAGCCTCGCTACATTGCTGGCATGGCCGCAGGCGCCGCCACCGAATCCGACACCATTGGTTACGTTGCGGCAATGCCGATTCCCGAGGTCATCCGCGGCATCAACGCATTTGCTCTCGGCGTGCAGGCGGTCAACCCCGACGCGGTCGTCGAAGTCAACTGGACGGGCACATGGTTCGGCATCCCCGAAGAAACCGCAGCAGCCCAGGCTCTCATCGACGCTGGCGCGGACGTTCTGTCCATGCACCAAGACTCGACCGCAACCGGTATTGCCATTTCCGAAGCTGGCGGAACTTTCATTGGCTACCACAGCGACATGAGCGCCCAGGTCGAGAACTACCTGACCGCTCCCGTGTGGGACTTCACCCCTCGTTACACCGAGATCGTCGAGGCGGTTGCCGCTGGCACCTACACCCCAGAATCATGGTGGGGCGGAATGGCCGACGGCATCGTGGACATCGAGATCCCAGAATCTTCTCCGGTGGCCGCCGAGATGCAAGAGGTCAAGGACTCGATCCTCGCTGGCGAGTTCGACGTATTCGACCAAGGCGACGTCATTGGCCAGGACGGCACGGTCATCATCTCCGATGGCGTAGTTCAGACCGAACTCACCGACCCATTCGCACCCGACGTAGTCGTCGCTGCTGAAGGTGACGCGCTTAACGACGGCGTTCTATTGACCATGAACTACTTCGTCGAGAACGTCGTTGGCGCCCCGTCGCTGGACGGCTAGAGACCCGGCTCTCCGGTTCGCTAGATAGGGCCACTACCGCATAGCTTCGGGGCCGTTCCAGCATCTGCTGGCCGGCCCCGTTTGCGTTCTAAGCAACGAGTCCATCAGGAGAGAAGTGACCGCAGTAGAACTCGAGGGAATCTGGAAGAGGTTCCCCGGTGTCATCGCCAACGCAGGCGCGTCACTAACGGTCATCTCTGGTTCTGTGCACGCTGTGCTTGGCGAGAACGGCGCGGGCAAGACCACCCTCATGAACGTGCTCGCGGGTGTCTACGCGCCAGACGAGGGCACGGTCCGAATCGATGGTGTCGAGCAGCGTTTCGCTAACCCGGCAGCCGCAATCGCAGCGGGCGTCGGCATGGTGTACCAAGAGTTCCGTCTCATCCCGTCGTTCACCGTTGCCGAGAACGTTGCGCTCGGAGCATCCTCGAAGGTCGTCGCCAAGGGGAAAATCGAATCACAGGTGGGTGAACTGGCCGAACGATTTGGCCTAGCAACCGAACCGGATCGACAAATCTGGCAGCTCTCGATGGGTGAACGCCAACGTGTCGAGATTCTCAAAGCCCTCTGGCGAGACGCCAAGGTGCTCATCCTCGATGAACCCACTGCTGTGCTTACCCCTGACGAAGCGAACGAACTCGGCCGAATCACCAGGACCATGGCAGAACAAGGGCGCAGCATCATCTTCATCAGCCACAAGCTCGACGAAGTGAAGTCGTTCTGTGACGAAGCAACGGTGCTGCGAGGTGGCAAGACGGTAGCTCGCTCGCTTCCCGTCAAGACCCTCGACGCTGGCCGGATGGCCGAGTTGATGGTCGGCGAAGCGACCGCGGTATCTGAACGGCGAGTCCGTACCACCGAGATCGGTGACACAGTACTCTCGGTGAAGGACCTCTCGGTCCAAGACGTTCACGGACGTACGGTGGTGAACAACGTTTCACTCGACGTGAAGGCTGGCCAGATCATCGGCGTAGCTGGTGTTGCCGGAAACGGGCAGCGTCCACTCGCCGATGCGATCGCTGGCCTCCGAGCGACGATCGCAGGCTCGATACGAGTAAACAGCGTCGACGTGTCAAGACTCAGCCCCGGCAAGCGAAACGAATCGGGCTTGGCCTATGTACCCGAAGACCGAATCGGCGTTGGCCTAGCTCCCCGAATGGACGCGGTCGAAAACGCGATGATGCGCAATTACAAGACTCTAGGAAAGGGTTCGTTCGTCGACCGCGGTGCAGCAAAGGCTCAGGCTGAAAGCCTGATCGACCGTTACCAGATCAAGGTCGGCAAGATCGATGCTCCTCTTGCTGGACTATCGGGCGGAAACCTTCAACGCCTCCTCGTCGGCCGCGAGCTCGACGGCGAACCTTCCGTGTTGATCGCTGCCCAACCAACCCGCGGACTCGACGTGCAAGGTGTAGCAGCCATTCAGAAGATTCTGGTCGAGCAAGCCGCATCCGGTGTCGGGATCCTGCTCATAAGCGAAGATCTCGAAGAACTCTTCGCGCTGAGCGACCAAATCGTCGTGATGCACGAGGGTACGATCGGAAACACGTTCGACCCCGACTCGGCCACACGCCAGGCGGTTGGCCAAGCAATGGCGGGTGCGTAGTGTTTGGCTTCCGCCTCACCCGCCGCGAGAATCCGCTTCCCGGCGGCCAAGTCCTCGCGTTCTTCGTAGGCACCGTCATTGCCCTGGTGCTCGGTGCGATTCTCCTAGTCGCAAGCGACCTGTCCCCGGTCGAGGTGTACACCGAGATGGCAACGTCGGCCTTTGGTGGAAGCCAGGCCATCTCGAGCACCCTGACCCAAGCCGTTCCGCTCGGCCTTGCGGGTCTCGCCGTTGCGGTCGCTGGTTCGATGGGACTGTGGAATATCGGTGCCGAAGGGCAGATCATCGCGGGCGCAATCGCTGCAACGTGGGTGGCCCGGCTCCTCCCTGACCTCGCTGGACCACCACTGATCATCTTGATGATCAGCGCAGGTGTTGTGGGCGGTGCAATCCTTGCACTCGGCCCAGCTCTCGCCCGTGCACATCTCGGCGTGAACGAGATCATCACCACGTTGATGCTCAACGAGGTGGCGCTCCGTCTGGTCCGCTTCCTTGTCGCCGGACCGTGGCGAGACCCAACCGCGGTCGGCTTTGCGATCGCCCCTGTGCTCCCTAGTCAGGCGGAACTTCCAATTCTTTTCGGTCGTGCGAACATCGGCGTACTCATCGCTGCAGTTGTGCTCTTGGTCTTCGGGGTGTTCGCATCGCGCAGCAAGTGGGGCTACGAACTTCGCGTCGCAGGCTCATCGGCCGACGCCGCGACCTATGTGGGGATCTCCCTCAAGCGCAAGGTGCTCACGGTTCTCGTTCTCTCCGGTGCGATCGCGGGCCTGGCGGGCGGCATCCGCCTCAATAGCTCGGAC
>CAZHUR010000137.1:0-6806 GCA_964535395.1 uncultured Acidimicrobiales bacterium | reverse complement strand
GTACGACGCGGTGGTCGAGCCTGCCAATGCTCTTCCAGGGCCGTTCCGCAGTTCTGCCTTTGCGATCGCGACCGACCCGTTCTCAGGCACCGTCATCGACGATTCGACCGATGGCACAAACGCCGACCCTGACGGCAACCAAGAACCTGGTGACAACGACATCGCTACAGCGGTTGAAGTCGAAGTCGTCGACCCAACGCTGCAACTCGAGATTGAGCCGGTGTCGAGTAGTCCGCTCGACGGGTTAGGGCGATACGACGTCGAGTTCTTGATCACGGTCGAGAACGCCGGCGATCTCAACGTCGCGCCGACGAGGCTCATTGCCGACCTGGCCGACCAGTGGGACGTGCGGTTCGAGGTCGTGTCTCTTGAGAGTGAAACCCTTCGGCTCAATGAGGACTTCGACGGGGACCGTGAAGCGAACATGATCGAGCGCGGAAACCAGATCGGCGCAGGAGAACGTGCAGAGATTCTGTTCACCGTTAGAGCGACACGACCAGACGACGGTGACCTGGCGCTGAGTGTGGACCTTCGAGGCGTCTCATCTACCGGAGCGTCGGTAAGTGGTGCTCCCACAGAACCGGCCGTCGCCCCTGACCCCGATGGCGCTCTCGGCGAAAGCCTCTTCGACACGCTCACCGTCGAGGAGCAGAGGCTCCTCGTCATCGGCGGCGCCGTCATCTTGCTCTTCGTTGCTTTGTTCGTTCGGTACCTCGTGCAAGCAGCACGCCGATTCCGTTCCGGCGAACCGGTGACTCCAGCACCCGCAGAACTTCCCCCCGGGCCTGGCTGGTCAATCAGTACCGAAGCTCTAGTTGAGGACGACGAGGTCCTGATCGACCTGCGCGACCCGTTGGTTTCTAGCTCCACCGAGGAGTCGTCTCGCGATCATCATCGTTCGCGCCGACGCCGCGGGCGCGCACCCAAGCGCTCAGCTGACCGCTTGTAACTCTTTAGCGCGACAAGTTAACCCTGCGCTGCGCTCTCATCTTGTTCGATTTGCATGACCTGGTCGACCCGCGTCTGATGACGGCCACCTTCAAACTCGGTCGTGGCAAACAGGTCTACGATCTCGAAGGCCAGACCCTGCCCGACGACTCGAGCTCCCATCGACAACACGTTGGCATCGTTGTGTGAGCGAGCGTACGTTGCGGTAAAGAGGGAGTTACATAGTGCAGCGCGGATGCCGTGGACTTTATTGGCGGCGAGCTGTTCGCCTTGCCCGGAACCGCCGAGGACGATGCCCCAGTCAGCTTCGCCAGAAACTACGGCTCTGCCAACCGCCGCGCAGAAGGGCGGATAATCAACCGTTTCGGTTGAATCGGTGCCTAGATCAAGGGTTTTGTGGCCTTGACTTTCTAAATATGTGATGAGCAGGCCTTTCAACTCAAATCCTGCGTGGTCACTACCGAGTGCTATCAACATGGCCACAGTTTGCCCCTCTGTGGTGTCAATATCCAGTTCAAGCTGGGTTTCAGACCCAAAAAAGCGGACGTAGGTCCAACGGCCTGACTTTTCCCGATTCGTTTCAGAATCTCAATTTGTGTGCCGAACAGATTCTTATGGTGAAAAAGGGTCTATTCAGGCGTGCGCATATGCAGGTTGACGGAGATAAGAAGCGCAGTCTCCGTGAGCGCGGGGCCTCACTGGTGGAGTTTGCGCTGGTAGCGCCACTCTTCTTTGCGATCGTATTCGGTGGTATCGAGATCGGACTGATGTTCCGTACGTACCTTGCAATCGAAAATCTCTCCCGTTCGGCTGCTCGAATCGCATCGATCGAGCGAGCTGAACCAGACGCCGATCAGCAGATTCTGGATCAGGTCGCTCGTCTGACCGCCCCCCTCCAGGGAGACGTCCAGCGCGTTGTGATCTTCACCGCTCCCACTCTTGACGCTGAGGTGCCTGCCGCTTGCGCCGGCCCTTCTGCATCTTCTCAATCTGGCATTTGTCAGGTGTACACGATCACCGACGGCGACGTTGCCGCACGAGCCGCTGGGCCAGAAGAGCCGGGTTGGCGATCCATCAACCGTATGGCGGGCGAGAACATTGGCATCCACATCGAACTCGACTACGAATTCGCTACTGGATTCTTCAGCACTTTGAGCCTCGCGACCACAACCGTCGAAGTTATTGAACAGGACGTGTAGATCATGATGAAAGCACTCCTTCAAAGCTCGCTCGGCCGGCTTCGCCACCGACTCAAGCACGACCGTGGCGCCGTCCTGGTCGAAGCTGCACTGTGTATCCCGCTTCTGATCGTTGTCATCTTCGGCGCTGTCGAAGCTGGCCTCGCATGGGAAGCAAAGTCAGCAACTGTCTCCGGTGTCCGCACTGGTACCTTGCGTGCATCGAGCGATGCAGAAAACCCTGGCGTCGATCTTCGCGTCCTCCAATCGGTAATCGCTGAGGTGGGTGGCGACAACGTTAGCCGCATCAACAGCATCGTCATCTTCGAGGTCACCGGCGACGCAGGTAGCGCGTTTGCTGGCTGCATCGGTGGGGGCACGGGCAACTGCGTTCAGTACGACCAGACGGTGCTCTCAGGCGTCGCTGCTGGAACGGTCACCTTGGCCGATTTCGACAACGGAACCGGTACGTCGGTCACCGACCCAATCACCGGTGAAATCGTCGACTACCAGTGCGCGAGCGGATTCCTCGATTCAGGCTGGTGTGCTGGAGAGCGCGTCGACGACGGAGACGTTCAGCTGGGCGTAGGCATCAACTACACCCACCAGTGGTTCACGGGAATTCTCCCGTTTGGTCCTCCAACCTTCCAGGAGTACGTGACCTCTTCGACCTTCACCGATGGAGGCGTAGACATCAACCCAGGCACCCCGGTAGCAACTCCGTTTACGGGCATCTTGATCAACAACTTCAACTTTGAGCAAGACCCGAACGGGCTCTTCGGCAGCAACATCACCTTCACGAACTTCGAACCAACAGATACCAGCATCACTCCGTACTCTGACGGACTCGGCGGACCGGGTCTCGGCGCAGGAACCGAGATCTCGACGATCTCGCTTTCCGGTCTCGATGACACCGCCCAAGTCTGTGTTTCGTACGACCTCTACGTCTTCGGCGATGTTGAGGACAGTGGTGGTGCTCAGGACTGGTTTGAGGTCGACATTGAAGGCAGCACCAGCACAAGGGTGTCATTCGACGGTACCGGTACCACGCCGGTCAACACGACGGTTGCTCACGCACAGCGCATCACCCATTGCGGCCCAACCGATGGCAGCGGCAACGCCCAGATCGATTTCATTGGACGCATCAGTGCCGGAGACGAAGGTTGGGCAATCGACAACCTGACCATCACCAACTAGATCCGATCGTTAGCCCAGCGCCGGCGGGAATTTCTCAGCCGAGTGTTGTAGCCCACGGGTTCTGCGCAAGATATTCTCCAGCCGGGATCCTCTCGGCTTGGTCGTATCCAACCGGCAGCCAGAGGGTTCCTTCGACGCTTCCGACGTAGACCTCCCAGTTGTAGATACCTCGGAATGCTCGCTCGTCGAGACGGAGCATTTCGGCATAGGCAAGAACTGCGTTTCCGTAGGTAAACGAGTTGTTATAGCCCCACAGGCCGTCGTTGATGTTCTCGAGCCCGCCGCGCTGCACGAGGTAGCGACCCGCTCCATGGATGGCATCGGATGGGTCGAGGACATTACCGCCCTGGCTCACCTCGGGCCACGTGGTGGGCAAGAACTGCATTGGTCCCTGAGCGCCCGCGGACGACACACCGTCGATTCTCCCGATCACCGTTTCGACGAGGTTCACTCCTGCGAGCACCTCCCACTCGATCCCGGTCTCTTGTTCAGCGCTTCGGTAGAAACTCAGCAGGTCCTCAGCCGGTGCCGGATCGACGATCCTCCATGGTGGAACATTCTCTCCAAGAGGGGCGTCTCCGACGTGTAGACCGAGCTGTTGGCGGGCTTCGATGTGCAGTTCGCCGAAGGGGCGCAGTTCGTCTGGAAGGGCTTCGAGGAAGCCGGGAATCCATTCGGTGTTGCGGATCAAGGTGCGAACGATCAGTTGTTCGGTGTGGCCGAGGTCGGCGTATGCCTGATCACTCAACCCGTCGACCCGGAGCGCGTTCTCGACCTCGACAAACAGGGCGACCGCTTCATCTTGACTGGTCGGCGCTACGGGGATGATTCGGTCGTTGAACGCTCGAGGTGCGTCCGCGTCGTACGCGGAACGAAGCAGCTCCGGAATGCCCTCTGGAATCTCCCCGGGCACGGTTGTCGGCGGCACTTCGGCTGAATCGGTCGTGGCCGAACCTGTAGCTTCGACCTCCCCCAAATCGGTGATTTCGTCACGTTCGGTGGCGTCTCCGGCCACTTCTTCAGACTCAACGGGAGCTTCTGCTGAATCCTCTAGGGCGACGCTGGTCGGAGGAGGTTCTGACTCGGCGAGGGACTCAGCGGAGCTTGCACAGGCTCCGAGAATAAGAATGAGGGCTACGAGTGGGGGGCGAAGCGTCATGAAACCATTAATGGCCTTTGCCCACGGCTTTGGACAAACCGGCCTAGAATTGTGGGAATGAACTCGGGCCGACTCGACCCACAGCGACTGTGGACAGACTACGGCGCGAAGCTGATGCGTTACGGCGGTGTCACCGTCGTAACTACCGTAGTGGGTCTCACGGTCTTCTTGATCGGTCTCGAAGTATTTGAGTGGCCTCGCGTTCCAGCCAACCTGGTGTCGGTGATGGCTAGCACCCCTTTTGCGTACATCTTGAACCGGCAGTACGTCTGGGAGCGAACCCCCGGCAGTCATAGTGTGACCGGCGAAGTCGGCCCGTTCTGGATACTCACCTTGATCGGGTTTGTATTCTCGACCTTCGTCGTCTGGCTAGTTGGGCTGATGAGCCAGATCACGATCGTCTTGCTCATTGCCCAGGTCGCAGCTTTTGGAACGCTGTGGTTGGTGAAGTTCGCACTTCTAGAGAAGTATCTCTGGAAGGACGATTCAGTTCCTGAATCTGAGCGTGTCTGACCTAGACCCGATCGACCAAGCCAATGCCGAACGGGCTCGTGGTTTCATGCCGGTCGACGAAGGTCTTGCCCTTCACCGCTTCGCCTCGTCGTGTCCGGTCGCCGGGCCGTTCCTCGAGGTTGGTAGCTACTGCGGCAAGTCGGCTGTGTACCTGGGCGCAGCTGCTCGCGACGCCGACCGAATCCTCTACGCCGTAGACCACCATCGCGGCTCTGAAGAGAACCAAGAGGGCTGGGAGTGGCACGAACCCGACCTCGTCGACCCCATCTCAAAGCTGATCGACACGCTGCCGACCTTTCGTAGCACCATCCATGAGGCTGGTCTGGAAGGGGTGGTCGTCGCGATCGTGGGTGACTCTCCAAAGGTCGCCGCCAACTGGGCCACAGAACTCGCCTTGCTTTTCATCGACGGGGGGCACGGAGCGGAGCCTGCGCACCTCGACTATGAGGGCTGGACACCCAAGCTGAGAGCCGGCGCCACGTTGTTGATCCACGACGTGTTTCCAGATCCGGCCGACGGCGGTCGACCGCCGTATGAGATCTACCTGCGCGCGCTCGACGATGGCTTCGTAGAGATCGGCCACGTCGGATCCTTGAGGGCGTTGCAGGCTCCCTAGAGCGAGCTAACTTCCGGGCGTGTCCAAGAAGAGTCTGGATGCGGGTCCAGTGCCTTTGAGCGCATCGTTGGCGAGCAGTACCGCCGCCGACGAGTAGGTCGACATCTCACCTCCGGGGAAGTGCACCCGCTCCGGGTGTACCTCGCCGGTCCAGTAGCGGCCGCTCTCGTCGCGCAAGTCCCACGTTGTGTTGAACAGGGTTTGAGCGGTAGTCGAGTCGCCCACCGCGAGGTGAGCGATTGCGCATTCCGATGTTTCGGCGGTCGTAACCCACGGGCGGTCGCCGACGCAGCGGATCCCAAGGCCATCCATATAGAACGTGGAGCGACGAGCTTCGAGGCGGTCGAGCCCGGCTTGACCGCGCACAGCACCGGAGAGCACCGGGTAGTACCAGTCCATGGCCCAACGGTTTTTAGGAGCGAACGCCCCCTCGGGTTGCAAACGAATCAGATCGCCGAGTCGATCGATGCGCTCAAGCCAGTCGCTTCGGTCGACACCGACAACGTGGGATAGGCCAAGCGCGCAGCGAGCCGAGTGGTAGATCGACGAAGACCCGGTGAGCAGTGCGAACGACCACGGGGTTCCATCGGCGTGGCGAGCCCACAAGATCTCGCCTCGGGGTAGCTGTAGTTCGAATACCCAGTCGAGAGCCCTCTCGACGATTGGGTACATGGTCTCGGCAAAGCCGCGGTCTTTGGTGGTGAGGTAGTGATGCCACACCCCGGTGGCGATATAGGCAATGACGTTCGCATCGAACTTGTCTTCTTCGACACCATCTTCTGTGTAGTACTGGTGCCACGAGCCATCGTCGTGTTGAAGCCCCCTCAGCCACTCGTAGGCCCGTTCGGCGTCGTCGATGCGGCCCGCGGTCGCCAACGCCATTGCAGCCTCGACATGGTTCCACGGGTCGCTGTGTCCACCCGGAACCCATGGGATCATGCCCGACGGGAGTTGCCATTCTGCAATGGCGTCCGCGGTCTGTTCGATCTGGGTGGTGGTTAGCAGTCGAGTCGTTGCAGCTTCGGTCACGCTCTCGGACCTCGGAAGGTGTTGCCCCGTACTGGTTTCACGCCGTACACCACAAGACTCTTACCCAAAACCGGGTTGAGGACGCGATCGGCGACCTTGGTGATTGTGGGTTGGGTCATGATGTCCCACTCGAGCAAACGGTGCATCGGACGAGTGAGCGCGTGTT
>CAZHUR010000136.1:0-6818 GCA_964535395.1 uncultured Acidimicrobiales bacterium | reverse complement strand
GCGCGTTGCAAAGGCTGCAATGCCGTACTTACAGAAGTCCTCCTCGGCTGCGATTGTGAACACCGGCTCGATCGTCGCATGGGCGGGCTTGCCCGAGCGCGCTCTGTACAGCGCGACCAAGGGTGCAGTCCACGCCCTCACGCTCGCCATGGCGGCAGACCATGTTCGAGAGGGCGTGCGCGTGAACGCAGTCGCTCCTGGCACCGTGCATACACCGTGGATCCAACGGTTGCTCGATAAAGCCGACGACCCGGCTGCAGAAGAGGTGGCTCTGGCGGCGCGTCAACCCCACGGACGTCTGGTTTCTGCAGATGAAGTGGCAGCGGCAATCTGCTATCTCGCAAGTCCTGCAGCTGGATCGACGACCGGAACAGTCTTGGCCGTAGATGGCGGAATGCACGGCCTGCGTCTCCGCCCGCCGACGTCGCTAGCCTGACCGGATGGAAGTTGGAGACACGATCGGCGATGTGCCGTTACTCACGACCGCTGGCGAACACGTCGAGCTTGCCGATTACCTTGATTCGACGCTTATCGTTTCTTCCCCTCGCTACTACGGTTGACTGCCGTGCCGCGGCAATCTCCTGCAGTTGCAGGATCGAATAGATGAGATCAAAGCCCTCGGAGCGCAACCGCTCGGCATATCGGTCGGAGCTGACTATCAGGCTGAGGACTTGATGGAGACCAAGCTGGACTACGAACTACTGCTCGATCCGACCAGCAACTTCAAGAAAGAGATCCTGAGGGTGCCACGACTGAGACTCTGGGACCTGGCGTCGCCCACGGCAGCGAAGCGCTACTTCAAGTTTGCGGGCAAAGCTCGCCAAGGCAAGATCGTCGGTCACTACTCAGAGGCTCCCGCCGTGGCGATCATCGACGTCGAGGGAGTAATTCGCTACGTCTACCGGGGCGAAACCCTTGGCGATTATCCCCCGATCGATCAAGTGATCGTCGAACTGCAGAAGATCCAGGCCGAGCTGAGTTAGAAGAACGTGCGCACGGCGCCCACGACTTTGAACTCGGGGTCGATGAGCGGGATCGCTCGCCACTTGTCGAACGTGGTGCACGGGTGTGAGATGCCGCAGCCGACGATGTCTCCAACCGAAATCTCGAAGCCGGGCGAGACCCGGACGAATCCATGTTGGTCGTTGAGTTCGAAGAGCTCGAGTTCACCATCGACCGGTGTATGTGTATCGCCGCGGCGAATCTCGAGAGGTTTGGGCAGGTCTATGTCGTATGACGCGTCACGCTTGCCAAACCCAACAATCGCCAAATCCGGTTCTGGTCGAGAGACCACGTACGCCCAAACCATCATCGCTGGACGCAGCGTCGGGTAAGTGTCCATTGGAGCTCGTACGCCGAACGGCCCGCCGTTGAGGTACATCACAGAGTCGTGAGTGACATAACACCCAGACCGAATCACCACTCGCGCTGGCCTCGACAAGCTCGCCAGATCTTCGAGCACGGCGACGGCTCGATCGGGGAACATGCTTCCACCTGCGGTGACCACCACTTCTTCAAGTCCGTCAAAGAGGTTCAGGGCGTCGAGACTTTCGGTGAGATCACAAACGTTGTTCAGGAAGGCGTCGACGTCATCGGCCTCCGACAGGACACCTTCGTATCCTTCGACGCCCACGAGTCGCAGGTTGGCCGATTCTGTCACCGCCTCTGCAACCTCCACCGCTGCGGTCACAGTTCGACAGCCCGTGCGGCCACCCGAGACGCCAAGCTCGACCAAGACGTCGACCGGTCGCTGGGTCTGCGAACCTGCCAAGGCGTCATTCATTGCGTGAACCGCATCTAGCGAGTCGACCAAACACATGATCTCTGCTTGTGGGTGAGAGTCCAGTTCGAGCGCAATCCACCTCACCGCAGCTGGGTCGACTACTTCGTGAGCGATGAGAATACGGTCGACGCCGAACTGTCGGAACGTCCGTGCCTGGCTCACTGTGGCGGCGGTGATTGCCCATGCGCCCGCCTTGAGCTGGCGGTCGATGATCTCGGGCGACATCGTCGTCTTGGCGTGTGGCGCAAGCGACACATCGTTGTCTTGACAGAATCGAGCCATGGTCTCGATGTTGTGCTCGAGGTCTCCTTCTGAAATCGTGGCCACCGGAAAGAGGAAGTCGTCTTCGAAGATGTTGAGTGATTCGGCCACGACCTCGTCAAGAACGCTGCCGGATGGCCGGTTCGGCCAGCCCTTGAAGGCCCAAATCGATGCGGGCGTGGAGAGGTCGTCCATGGTGTCTGTCTAGTCGATCGCAGGCCAAAGACTCACTCGGCTACTGTCAGGTCATGACAGATTTGAATTCGATTCGTTCCCTCGTGGAGGGTGATAGCGGCCTTGCAATGGTGTCGGTGGCACGCTCCGACGGCTCGGTGCACACCTCACTGGTCAATGCCGGAGTTTCAGCCCATCCAGTGTCGGGGGAGGACGTTGTGTCGTTCGTGACTCGGGGCAGTGCCCACAAGCTCAAGTTGATGGGGAGCGCGGGTCGTTGCACGGTTGCGTGGCGTAACGGCTGGAAATGGGGATCCGTCGACGGCTCGGTTGAGATCTGTGGACCAGACCACGCTCTCGAAGGTGTAGCTACCGCTGATCTTCCGGAACTCTTGCGGCAGGTCTTTCGAGATGCGGGTGGCGACCATGACGATTGGGATGAGTACGACCGGGTCATGTCCGAGGAGCGACGTACCGCCGTGTTCGTCAAGCCCAACCGCTTCCTCGGGGTTACATAGGTCATGTTGTTTCATCGCTCGAGCGTTATAGAGGAAGTCGTCGATCTCGATCGGTACCCAATCCATCGGTTAGACAGCTCCGTTCGGGCCGAACTCGTTGCCGAGACACGATCCCAAATGGATCTTTACGGCTGTTTTCGAATCTCTGATTTCATCCGCCCCGAGGCAATCGCGACGATGCTAGCGGAGGTTGAGAGGCTTCATGGGCAGACCGCCTGGTCGCAAATGGAGCACAATCCGTACGCCTCGCCCGACGACAGCAGTTTTCCAGAGGGGCATCCCAGACGGTTTTTCCAACGTCGAGAGAGCGGCTTCGTCAGCGCCGACCTCCTAGCGGTCGACTCTCCACTGAACCGACTCTACGATGCCGACGTGATGACCCACTTCATTTGGGAATGCTTGGGGGTCGACCGCCCTCTCTATCGGTGGGCCGATCCGCTGGGTTGCAACCCATATGGAGTGATGGAACCTGGACATCGGTTTCCATGGCACTTCGATGGTAATGAGTTCACAGTTTCGATCCTGGTGCAGCGTGCCGACCAAGGGGGAGTGTTTGAATACGTACCCGACATTCGGCGGCCTAGTGAGGAGAACTACGAGCGGGTTCAAGCAGTGCTCGAGGGCTCACGAGAAGGAGTTCACGAACTCGACTTGCAACCGGGCGACCTCCAGCTATTCAAGGGGCGATTCTCCATGCATCGTGTCACCAGAATCGCTGGTGACACGACCCGCTATATAGCTCTGCCCAGTTATGTGCACGACCCGTATCGGATGAACCGCCCGCACCATTGCACCAACTACTACGGTCGCACGACCGATCTGCATCACGAACGCGCACTGGTTCAGGTCGATCAACTCGTCGACTGATGCGAAGTCTGGCGAACCTCCAGCTTTCTAGTCGCCGGTCGACGGAACGAGATCGTTGATGAAAGGCTGCAGCTGCAGGGTGTAGGCCTCGCTCACCTTCTGGGGCTCACGGTCGAGGGTTGGTCCAGGGGCTGGGATAGAGGTTGAAAGCAACCTGGTCCCACCGACGGCCATCGCCAACGATCGTCCCTTCGACGACAAACGAGCGGGACGCGAGCGACTCGGCTGCGACGTCGAACATGCTGTCATTACTCGTGTTTGCATCATCGAATCTAACTAGGTCCATCACCACCGCGCCGAGTTCACCATCTTTCGGCTGAGCGTCTGACGAAGCTGGCGTTGAGATTGGTTGGCAGGCGACGATGATCGTGGTCTCCATGCCCGCTTCTTTGTGTACGTGCCGCTCTTGGTAGTCGGGCCGCTGCAACATTTCGGTAAACGAGCGCCGCGTCGGATACCTCACGACGACGACCTGGTCCCATGTCGGAGCACCGCCTACTTGCTGTTCTACGTTCGCGACAAACATGATCTTGGCCCCGACCTCACCCAAAATCTCTAACGGTGCGTACAGCTTGTCGGCGTCACGCCCGCTGATCGTGCTCGCGGGGTCATCGGGGTAGTCGGCAACATCTCGGAACTTCATCAGGTTGACCATCCAAACCGGACCGTCTTCGGCTGGGGTGGTGGCGCTCATCTGAATGAGGCGGTCGGTATCGATCGTTCCGTAGCGAGGGTTACTGGTCATCGCCAGACGCTAGCGGCTAGCCATCTGCACGATCGAGTATTTCACGGAGCAGCGCGAGCTCAGCGCGGTAGGCCTTTCGGCCGGCCGCCGTGGCCTTCACCCACGTTCGAGGGCGCTTCCCCTCGAAGGTCTTCCGCGACTTGACGAGGCCCGCCGATTCCAAGACTGAGAGATGCTGGCTGAGGTTGCCAGAAGTCAGTTCTAGCGTTGACCGTAGGGTGTTGAAGTCAGCCTCTTTGACCTCCGACAGGATCGCCATGATGCCAAGCCTGGAGCGTTGGTGGACGGTGTCGTCTAGGTGTTGGGCTGGATGGTCATCGAGGTTCATCGAATCTGCATCTTAGGTCGTGTTGCGGCCGCGGCTGTGAGAAGTGTGATTCCGGTGAGAGCAGAAACGAGCGCTGTTTCGTGGGGGACCGTGAGCTGCCAGAAAAGGAGGCCGAGGAGGATGAAGATGATCCCGACGGCAGCGACAGCCTGACTACGTTCCAACCAGGCAAAGGCAAGATAGCTGGCACCGGTCCACAACGCTAGGGCCCACGCTGGGTCTCCGCTAATAACAAGTGGGAGCCCAAAGGTGCCGAGGCTCAAAACGCCCACGACGAACAAATGCCCGGCGGCGCCGGTGACCAAACCCTGCGCCTCTTCGGTGTTCTGGTACCACCGGGCGGTGATGAGGGAGGCGGGAAGACCTGTCGCGAACCAAAAGACTCCAAGGGCGCCGTTGCCGAGAACGACTGCGCAGACTGCTGCTCCGATAGAGATGAGGCCGAATACGGCCATCGGGAACCAGAAGAGGCTCAGGCGTGAGCGGGTCGCCGCCGTGACCGAGTCGAGATACTCGACCGTTCGCCATGCTTCATGATCTGGGTCCACTTACACAGCTTTGTCACCGGGCACGTAAAAGGCCCAACCCAATCCCACGATTACTGCTCCGATCGCCGCTACGGCGGCGACGCTATTGCTCGCTAACCAACCAACAAGACCCACGGTGGCTCCGTACGCGATCGTCGCCATTGTCATCTGCTTATTTCGATCCATGAGGTCCACCTTCACTCGGCTAGCAGTTTGTGTTGATATGTACTTTGTAACACAAACCATATTGCTAGGCCTTCTTCAGGTGCAACATTCCAATGGATCACCTCATTCGCAAGAGTCGATTAGTCGACTCCCCAAATGGCCTTGTTGACCAGATTCTCTAGCAGTTCTTGGCGTCCCGACACCGGGCTTGGTGAGAGGTTGTTCTCGACCGCTTCGTCGGCGAGTTCTGCGAGCGTCTTGTTGCCGGCGAGAATGTCGGCGCCATCACCAGACGTCCAGCCGTCATATCGCTGGTCGCGCATTGCCTCGATGTCTCCATCATCGAGCATCTTCTCGGCGACCAGTAGTGACCGGGCAAGTGTGTCGATGCCGCCGATGTGTCCATGGAACAAGTCGTCGCGGCTGATGCTCTGCCGCCGAAGCTTTGTGTCGAACAAGAAGCCACCGGTGTCGAAGCCGCCACTGCGTAGGATCTCGTAGACAGCGAGGCTCATCTCATCGACAGAGTTTGGGAACTGGTCGGTGTCCCAGCCGTTCTGTGGGTCGCCACGGTTGGCGTCGACCGAACCAAAGATGCCGTTATCGATGGCGTAGGAGACCTCGTGTTCGAACGAGTGACCCGACAACGTCGCGTGGTTGACCTCGATGTTGACCTTGAACTCACCCAAAAGGTCGTAGCGATCGAGAAAGCCATGGACGGTGGCACTGTCGTAGTCGTACTGGTGCTTGGTTGGTTCCTGAGGCTTTGGCTCGAGCAGGAGCGTGCCGGTGAAGCCAATGCTGTTTTTGTATTCGACGACCATCGACAAGAACCGAGCAAGTTGGTCGGCTTCTTGGCCCATTCGGGTGTTGAGAAGGGTCTCGTAGCCTTCGCGGCCACCCCACAAAACGTAGTTGTGGCCACCGAGACGATTAGTGGCGTCGAGCATGTGGCGGACCTGAGCTGCCGCATAGGTGAACACCTCAGGGTCGGGGTTGGTAGCAGCGCCTGCGGCATAACGAGGATGGGAGAACAGGTTTGCGGTACCCCACAGCAGCTCGATTCCGGTGGCGCTCATCTTTTCGCCCGCGCGGTCTACTAACTCATCGAGGTTGGCCCTGGATTCGGCAAGCGTTGCGCCCTCGGGCGACATGTCGACGTCGTGGAACGAGAAGAACTTCACGCCCAGCTTTGAGACGAACTCGAACGCAGCGTCCTGTTTCATGCGAGCTGCATCCATGGGGTCCATGGTCGGGTCCATCCATGGACGGTCGAAGGTGCCTGAACCAAAGATGTCTGCTCCCGGCCACGCAAAGCTGTGCCAGTAGGCAACGCCGATTCGCAACAGGTCTTCCATGCGGCGGCCAGCGACCATGCGGTCGGGGTCGTACACGCTGTACGCCAGCCCGTCACCGGCGGGTTGGCCCGCAAATGCAACTGGCTGTGGAA
>CAZHUR010000135.1:0-6843 GCA_964535395.1 uncultured Acidimicrobiales bacterium | reverse complement strand
TGTCGGCAGCGAGCGTGGCCCAATAGGACCTCCGCCGTGCGGAGAATCGATCGTCGGGATCGGCAGGTTCATCAACGCTGATGAGATGTTCGTGTCGATGCGCTTGTTTGGGCGAACCTCGCCGTCGTTGAAGTCGAAGAACGTTTGCCAACCAATGAAACGGCGCTCTGAGCGGCGGCCGCCGGTGAGATCGTTCGGATCGGGTTGGCCTTGCGAATCCGGGTCGAACACGAAAGCGAAGAACGGGTCACCGTTATCGCCAGCGAGGTTGGCTCGGTATGAAGGTCGAACCATCGAGTGGCCAAAGCGATACGCAGCGGTAGAGAACTCGACTGGGATCTGAGCGTTGCGGGTTTGCCAGATCTGGAAACCATTGCCGAAGACGTCGTCGACCATTGCTTGGCCGACGAACTGGGGCAGGAATTGGTTGACGATGAGCCATTGCCAATGCCACTGAACCAATCGCTGTGCCTCTTTGAAGGCCTTCAGGTTTTTGTGCGGCCGGATGTTTACGGCGTCCATCATGTTGTTGTGGAACTTGAGCATCGCGACCTGGATGCCCGAGAGCATCAGGTTCTCGTCGTTGCGGGGATCCGAGATAATTGCCGATCCGTTTGAGCTTCGGGGAAGGTCTTCGAACAAGCCTCCCGATTCCACTCGGAAATAGCCGATGTCATCGGTGTACAGCTCTGGGGAAGTACGGGGGTCGCCGCCATAGACCGAGTCAAGATCGAAGCTCGGCGTGCGGAGGTTGAGGCTCTTGGTGAGCGACGTTGGTTTGCCCAATGTCGAACCAGCGTCACGAGTGAGGTCGTGATCGAGGAACTGGGCGACAAAGGTGGTTCCGGCGGTGTGGGTTGGGTTGTCGCGGTTGTTGGGGCTGAGTCCTGGTTCGGTGATGAGGCGAATCGGGCCAACTTCCAATGGGTCCTTGGCGTCCATGACGCCGCCCTGCTTGCCCAACTCCACAAGAGCTTCTTGCAACGCCATGCTGTCTTCGGCGAACGGAGGAAGCGTTGGGAAGAGACGAATGAACTGTTGCTTCGTTGGGGTGTTCGCTCCGCTATTGGAGTTACCACCTCCGTTGCCGTTGCCCATGGCGCCGACGGGCGAAGCTACTGCGACCGGGCCGACAGCCATTGCTGCGCCGCCGAGTCCAGCTCTAGTCAGAAATCGTCGTCGACTGTTTCGGCCTGGTTTGGCCAAATCTGTTGATGTTTCAGGTAGTTCTAACTCTGATGACATGGTGTTTCCCGGCCCTGTCTTGTTTGCGTGTCCAGTACATGCAATCGCCAAGGTATGTGACGTTCGTCGCTCGTAAAAATCGAACATGAGACGAGTGGGACTGTTGGTCAGCGGGTCTCGCTACCCGCCTTTACAAACGAAATCTGACACTGGGAACCATGGCGACGATGTGATCAATGGTGGGGCAGGGCGCGACGACCTTTTCGGGGCTGAAGGCAATGACGTGCTCAATGGCGGCGAGGGGCGCGACAGACTCGACGGTGGTCCCGGCCGAGACGACATTGATGCTGGTCCCGGGCCTGACATCATCGACGGCGACTCTGAAGACGTGATCGTTGACAGCCCCGGCGATGACGTTGTCGTTGGTGTTGAGGCGGCCGGTTAGTTCCCGACGTTCACCCTTACTTCAATCGGGCGGGCGAGTCCTCTAGTCGAGTTCGCCGAGGGTGTCTTCCACGCCCTTGTAGAAGGTCGGGTACGCATACGTCATCGATCGCAGCGTCGAGATCGGGATCTCAGCGTGGACTGCGAGAGCCAGCATGCCGAGTACTTCGCCGCCGTGCGGACCGACCGAGGTTGCGCCGATGAGGAGGTCCTTGTCGGCGTCGACGACGAGCTTGATGAATCCGTCGTTGCCGTTCATGTGCATCCAGCCGCGGGCCGTGTGTGCAACCAGCTTGAAGGCGGTCTTTACATTCACGCCGGCCTCACGAGCCTCGGCCTCGGTCTTGCCGACCACGCCGATCTCGGGGTCGGTAAATACCGCTGCAGCCATCGCGTCGTAGTTCACCGGCGTTGTTTCTTTGCCCAGGATGTGGGCCACGGTCACGTCGGCCTGCTTCAACGCGAGGTGTGTATACAAGCCGAGGCCAGCAATGTCGCCGACCGCCCACAACCCGTCTTGGACTTGGGTGTTCGCATCGATCTCCATGAACGCCGAATCCTCATCGATTCCGAGGCTGCCTACGCCGAGTTCTTTCAAGAAGGTCTTGCGGCCGACTGCGACGAGCAGTTTCTCGCCGGTCACCTCGGTGCCGTCGGCGAGGGTGACGGTGAACCCAGCCCCGTCATCGTAGGCGACATTCTCGGCGAACTGGCCGGTGTGAATATCGATGCCGCCGTTGGTGAGCGTCTCCTTGAGCGTGTCGCTGACCTCGGGTTCGAAGGTCGACAGCAGCCGTTCCATGCCTTCGACCACGCTGACCTTCACGCCGAACCGGCTGAGCGCCTGGCCCAACTCGAGGCCGATCACACCACCACCGAGCACGATCATCGACTCGGGAAGCTCCTCGACCTGCACGAGTTCCTTGTTCGTCCAGTACGGCGTTTCTTCGAGGCCAGGGATCGGCGGCACCAAGGCTTGCGTACCCGTGGCGATCACGATGCCCTTAGACGCGACGTAGGTGTCGTCGCCCACTTGAACCGTCTTCGGTGCCGTGATCACGCCATGCCCACGAACGAACGTGCCGCCCTTGCCCACAAAACGGTCGACAGCGATCTGGTCGTCCCAGTTCGCCGTTGCCTGTTCGCGAATGCGCTGAGCAACCGGTGACCAGTCGGGCTTCGCTTCGGCGCTGCCCGCGAGTCCTTCGACGTGTCCGACCTCGGCCAACGCGTTGGCAGCTCGGATCATCATCTTCGAGGGAATGCATCCGTAGTACGGGCATTCGCCTCCGACAAGATTCGCTTCGATGCCGATGACATTCAGCCCGGCCTCACCGAGTTGTCCTCCAACCGATTCACCGCCCGGACCCATTCCGATCACGATTACATCTGTCTCATGGTTCGCCACGAGTGCCCCTCTTTCTGCGCATTCCAAGCGCTCCAAAACACAAGCTAGGCAACGGGAACTCCGGGGGCTATTCCAACAATCCCAACGCGTTGGAATATGTGCGAGAGGCAGGGAGTTAAAAGCCAGCGCAAGTCGCTATGCTGACGTGCACCCGCGGGTGTAGTTCAACGGTAGAACCTCAGATTTCCAATCTGATGATGGGGTTTCGATTACCCCCACCCGCTCAATCGCCCTCCGACTGGCTTCCGGCCAATTACGTCGGGGGGCGCTTTCGGTTTTGCGTTCGCTTAGGACCCTTGCTACGTACTCGGTGGGCTGCTTCTGCACTGCTCGTCTTGTTCCTTGTGCAATAGAAAACGTAACCGTGCCAGGCACGGTTACGTTTTGATGATCACGTCACCATCGACAGCGGGAGCAACCTCGCGGAGGTTGGCAAGCTTCTCGGTTCAATCTACGCGAGAGAGCGGCACCAAAGGAGTTCCCGACGACGGTGGGCTACGTTCTTGTTGTGGCGACACCATTCTTCGTTCCGCTAACTGAGGACAACATCGTCGATCCAGACAGTGCAACAGACTGCGACCCCTCGCGAGAGTTCACGGGTCGACCCGACATGATGCCGGGCGTCTCCGCACAGCGGGCCGTCCTCCACCGAAGCGACACGTTGGTGGTTGCAGCGTTTCGATTCGAGGCCTACCCAACCGGCTTCGCGTTCACGATCCATGCTGAAGGCACGGGATACGGCTACGGCAGATTCCATTTCATCTTCAGCCTCGCACCCGGTGGCTACATGGGGGCCCCGACGATCTCAGAAGAAAATGGGCCGGTCCAACTCGACGACATCTTTCGCGTGGGGCTCGAGTTCAGCGACGACACGGCGTCTGACTACCTCGTCAACCTCGACCGAGGTGGGCCCCAGATTCAAAGCACCGGCTGCAGCGGATCAGGAGGAGGCAAGTGGGGCAAGTGCATTGGTGGCTTCTGGGTGCCCCGGGTGCCACCTCCGGGCGAGTTCACCCTGCACACAGCGTTGCCGGTCGTTGGAATGGAAGAGAGCTCGGCGACCTTCAACGCAGACGACATCATCGAAAAGTCAGCTCACGCACTGCCCCTGCTCGACAAGGGCTGAGCGGAGGCTCCGTGGCGGGCGAAAGACAGAGAAAACGTAACCGTGCCAGGCACGGTTACGTTTTCGCGGGCGTGTCTGCGATGAGATAGCAGTAAGCTCGAAAGTCTGTGAACAGCACGCTTGAAACCCTCGAAGACAACAAAGTTAAGTTGTCCATAACGATCGAAGAAGCCGAGTTCGAGCCTCAGCTCGACGCGGCCTACAAAGCCATCTCTAAAGAGGTGCGACTGCCCGGGTTCCGTCCCGGCAAAGTCCCTCGCAAATTGATCGAGCAACAGTACGGCCCAGAGATGGCGCGCGAAGAGGCGTTCCGTAACGCTCTTCCCGAGTTCTACTCAAAGGCCGTCTACGAAAACGACGTCGACGTCATTGCTCCACCGGAGATCGACATCACCGCAGGCCAGTCTGAAGGCGATGTCACCTTCGACGCCGTGGTTGAAGTTCGCCCGACCATCTCGGTCAGCGGACACGACTCGATCAAGGTCGAGATCCCGTCGCCCATCCCGACCGATGACGACCTCCAAGAGCGTCTCGATTCGCTTCGTCGTCAGCACGCCGAACTCGGCCCCGTCGAACGCGCTGCGGCCGACAACGATCACGTCACCATCGACATCAGCGCAAAGATCGACGGCGAAGAAGTGCCTGGTCTCACCACCAGCGACTACGACTACGTCCTCGGCACCAACGCTGTTGGCATCGAAGAGATCGACGAGAACCTCCGGGACAAGCGAGCCGGCGACGAGCTGAACTTCACCGCCGACCACCCCGACGAAACCCAAGACACCGAGATCGAATTCTCGATCACGGTCAAAGAGGTTCAAGAGTCGATTCTTCCCGAAGCTGACGATGCGTTTGCTCAACTCGCAAGCGAGTTCGAAACGATCGATGAGCTCAAAGAAGATCTCTCCTCACGGCTCGTCGACGTAAAGCGTCAACAGTCGATTCAAGCTCTCGACGAAAAGATCGGCGAAGCTCTCGCCGAACTCGTCGAAGACGACATCTCCGATGCCCTGCTCGAAGACGAGATGGAGAACCGGGCCCAAGACATGCAGATGCGCATGCAGGCCCAGGGCATCCAGCTCGACCAGTACCTCCAGATCACCGGAACGAGCCCAGAGCAGTTTCGCGAGCAACTCCGAGAACAAGCCGAGGTGAGCGCCCGCGTCGACCTCGTGCTGCGAGCGGTTGCAGAGCAAGAAGGCATCGAAGTCACCGACGAAGAACTCGACGATGAACTGCGTCAGTTGGCCACTCAGCTCGACCAGCCCCTCGACTCGATCAAGGAACAACTCGAAACCGCCGGGCGCCTCAAGCCAATCCGAGCCGACATCAAGCATCGTGCAGCCCTTGATTGGATTAACGAACGTGCCGAAATAGTTGATGAAGACGGCAACCCGATCGACCGAGAACTCCTCGAGGTCGAAGACCACGAACATGAAGACGCTGACCACGGGTCAGAGGAAGAGTAAATCCAGATGAGCCCAGTCATTCCAAACGTCATCGAAAAGACTCCACACGGCGAGCGTGGGTCCGACATCTTCTCCCGCTTGCTGCGAGAGAACATCATCTTCCTTGGCACCCCGATCGACGACATGGTCGCCAATGTCATCTCCGCTCAGCTCCTTCACCTCGAGGCGGAGAACCCTGATCGAGATATCAACATCTACATCAACTCACCAGGCGGCGACATCAACGCACTGTTCGCCATCTACGACACGATGCAGTACGTGAAGCCCGACATCACAACGATTTGCTTCGGGCAAGCCGCATCAGCGGCTGCAGTACTGCTCGCCGCAGGAACGCCGGGCAAGCGCCTTGCACTCAAGCATTCGCGCATATTGATCCATCAGCCCTACTCGGGCGCTCAGGGCCAAGTCTCCGATATCGAGATCGCCGCCAACGAAATCAACCGCATGAAAGTCGCTCTAGAGCATGTTTTGGCTGACCATACGGGCCAAACGCCAGAAAAGATTTCGACAGACACCGACCGAGATTTCGTAATGACCGCCGATCAAGCCAAGGACTATGGAATCATTGACGAGGTCATCGATAACCGGGACACTGTTGATACGACAGGACCCATCAAGGCTGTCGAGTAGTCGCCTGCAATCGCGGACGGCGTAACAAGACGAACACGTTAGGGAGATCAGCGAGTGGCCAAATTTGGTGAAGGAGGAGAACTCCTGAAGTGCTCCTTCTGCGGCAAGTCGCAGAAGCAAGTCAAGAAGCTGATCGCGGGACCTGGCGTCTATATCTGCGACGAATGCATCGACCTCTGCAACGAGATCATCGAAGAGGAGCTCGCCGAGGCGAGTGACATCGATTTCACGAGCCTCCCCACGCCGTCGGAGATCCACGAATTCCTCGACACCTACATCATTGGCCAAGCGCACGCGAAGAAGATCCTCGCCGTTGCGGTCTACAACCATTACAAGCGCGTCGAATTTGGAGCCAACCTCGACAATGAGGTCGAACTCTCAAAGTCGAACATTTTGCTCGTCGGCCCGACGGGCTGTGGCAAGACGCTCCTGGCACAAACGCTCGCTCGCATGCTCAACGTGCCGTTCGCCATCGCCGATGCGACCGCACTTACCGAAGCCGGCTACGTCGGCGAAGACGTCGAGAACATCCTGCTCAAGTTGCTCCAAGCAGCCGAGTACGACGTCAAGAAGGCCGAGAC
>CAZHUR010000134.1:0-6874 GCA_964535395.1 uncultured Acidimicrobiales bacterium | reverse complement strand
TCGTAACAGGCTTGCGTCGACCATTCGGCCAGCGCGTCCTCCCCGGGGAAGGGTGCCCCCGCCGATGCCGGGAACGTGGTCTCGAAGTACACCTCGCTTTGATGCTCTTGGTCGCAGTCAACGCTCGCCGTGAGCTCGACGCGACGATCGAGTTCTTCATCGAACCAGCTTCCCTCGTTGAAGCACTGGCCGACTTGCAAGTCGAAGCGGTTCAACGGAGCTCCCGGAACCTCGGGAATGGCAACCGCTGCCAGAACTTCGGTCTCTACATCGTCCTCGGGCGATGTGCCGACACCTTGTGTCAGTTGTCCGACCGCTTTGCCCGCGTCGGTAGCCGAACTCGAGCACGCGGCAAACAACACAGCCGCGAAGAACAGCAGCATTGCCGGCCGTAAAAAAGAAAAGCCCGCCAGCCCGTACTTACCTCGCACGGACTGCACCTTAGTGGGTGCTTAGCCAGCGGGCAGGAAGCGGTCGATCCGTTCGAAGGCCAAGGCCATAAAGAACAAGACCGGGGCGACTCCCATGATCAGCGATGGCCATGGCTTCCACCGGCGTGCCAGTTCTTTGAATCCGAAGTAGGCAGCGATTGCAATAAGACCGAAGATGATCCCGGGAACCAGCGCGTCCTTGTCACCGTTGAGACCTTCGTCAAGCGATACCTCATCGGTGAACGCTGCGTTGGCTGGTGGGGCCGAGTCGGTGCCTCCAACGGCGCCAGCTTCGTCCTCGTCGTCATCGGTCAGGTCGCCCTGAGTTGCTTCGAGTGCGAGTTCTTCCTCGGTGAAGTCTTCGCCGATGAGCTCGGCGTCTGTGGTTGCGTAGCTCTCTGGGGCGGCGATGCTCTCGACGGTCGGTGTGACCAACTCTGCAGCCACGATGATGCGCAGAGCGGCAGAGAACTTCGGGTGGCACGCTGTCAAGGTGATGCGGTTGTCGCCGAAGTCTCCAAGCACCCATGTGGCTTCTGGACCGACGATGATGTGTCCGACCTCGTCGGCGTTCTCTGGCAGAACAAAGTCCGGGCCGAGAGTCCCGCGAGCTTCGGGTCCGAAAGCTTCGGCTGCCGACATCACGCGGTAGGTGTGTACTCCCTGAACCGTGACGACGTCGAACTCGTCTCCTGGAAGGAGTTCATCGATGCGATTGAATGGCGCTCCGTACGTCGTGCGGTGGCCAGCGATTCCAGAGTTGCCCTCTTGGCCCGGGAAAACCGTGGCTCGGTAGTGGCCGGGCCCGTTTCGCAGATCCTCGACCTGCACACCTTGGACGACGTACTTATCCACTTCGATTTGAGGGATCTGAATTTGAGCTACCGCCTCGCCGCCTTCGCGGAAGAGTTTCTCGGCGAGTTCTTCGTCGTCAACAACGTCGAGCGAACCGCCGGCTTCTGGAAGGGTCGTCGTGGTTACGGGGGCTTCTTCGGTGTCTTCTGTGTCTTGGGGGATTGTGGTGGTCGTTGTGGTGGTGGAGTCGGCAACGTCTCTGGCTTCGGTCGACTCGAGGAGCGCGTCGAAATCCGAGCCCAGGTTGTTCTGGGCGGAAGCTTCCTGAATGCCGGTGCCCCAGAGCTGGTAGCCGACAAAGAGAAGAGTGACTATGCCCGCCCCGATGAAAAAGCGCCCGAGCGCGCCAAAAAATTTGGAAGCCATACCGTCTCTAGTATCGGCGTTGTGCGCGGCGCTTTGAAGAACTGGGGTGAAGAATTGCTGAAGTTCAAGGCATTTCGGTTGAGAATTCTGCAAGAAGAGATATCTCCATAGGCCCCAAAACAAGCTCCGGTAACCCAACGCCTGTACCGTTCTAAGGTGGCCGTGGTCGATCTGAACGAGGTAGTTGTCCTTCTTGGACGCTTTCCCGCGCTCGCCGGCGCCAATCTCGTCGTCGAAGCTGGTCAAGGTGTTCTGCTTCAAGGGGCGAATGGCGCGGGTAAGTCCACGCTGCTCCGACTCTGTGCAGGCCTGCTGCGTCCCGAGAGCGGCAGTGCCAAGGTGTTGGACTTCGACCTCGCCACCGATCGACGTTCGGTCAGGCCACGAGTGGGCTACGTGGGCCACGCATCCATGCTCTACGACGACCTGACAGTGGCCGAGAATTTACGCTTCTGGGCCAAAGCGGCCGGCGTCGACGAAGACCAGGAGCGTGCCGCTGCCCAACGGATGGGTATTGACGCCCGTCTGTACGACGTGCCAGTCCGTTCGTTGTCGGCAGGTCAGCGCCGACGCACTGCTCTGGCAGTGGCCGCTGCGCGCCGACCCCAGCTGTGGCTACTCGACGAACCCCACGCTGGCCTCGATCAGGGTGGACGCGACATTGTCGATCAGCTCATCTTGGACGCAGCTGCGGCCGGCGGAGCGGTGCTGGTTGCTTCCCACGAGCTGGATCGAGTCAAGCCGGTAGTCGACCGGTTCATCACCGTCACCGGCGGGCTCACCCACGAACGCAAGACTCCACTCGAACCAGCCACGCAGGCCGAGGTCGACAATGCTCGCTGAAGTCTTCCTCATCGCCGGCAAAGACCTTCGCATCGAGAAGCGATCGAAGATCGCACTCAACCAGGTAGCGCCGTTCGCGATTCTCATCGTGGTTCTCTTCGGCTTTGCGCTCAACGCAGACCGACCGGCGCTGGCGAACTTCACACCAGGGCTGTACTGGATAGCGGTGATGCTCGCCTCGGTGCTTGCTGTGCATCGATCGGTTGCGGTCGAAGCTGGCGAAGGTGCAAACGAAGGGCTCCTCATGAGTGGGCTCCACCCGGCATCTGTGTTTCTCGGCAAGGCCGCAGCGTTGGTCACCCAGATACTTGTGGTAGCTGTGGTGCTGCTCGGCGCCGTCTTCATCTTCTATGAGGCCCAACTTCAAGATGGAGTGGTTCTTGTCACGTCGCTCGTTGGTGCCGTTCTTGGCATCGGAGCGGCAGGTACGCTCTATGGAGCGTTGCTGGGAGCCCAGCGCGCGCGGGAGACGATCTTGCCGATTCTGCTTCTACCAGTACTTGCTCCGGTGCTCATTGCAGCCACCCGGGCATTTGGCGACGCAATGGGCACGGTCGCAACCGACGGCTGGGCGTGGATCAGCCTTCTCTATGGCTTTGCGGCGCTCTATATTGCTCTGGGCGTTGCCAGTCACGGCGCCTTGATGGAGGGAAACTGATGGCGACAACGAAACCGATCGTTCGAGCTGACACGATGGGCACTTCGAGCAAGACCACCCGCATTCTCGGGTGGTCCTTGGTACCAGCGATAGGGCTGTTGCTGTTTCTCGCGTTCGGCCCGAGCGGCCCCGACGTTCGAATCGATGGCACGAGCGGTCAACAGATTGGACAGTTCGACGCATTCCGGCTCATTTACGTTCACGTTCCCGCCGCGATCGTCACCTACACAGCCTTTGTTCTGACCGCCATTGGGTCCGTCATGGTATTGGTGAAGCGTTCGGTTTGGTGGGATTTGGTTGCGGGAGCAGCCGCTGAGATCGGTGCCTTGGGCGCAGCGCTCACCCTCATCACCGGATCGATTTGGGGTCGCCCAATCTGGAACACGTGGTGGGAGTGGGGCGATGTCCGATTGCTCACCACGCTGGTGCTCTTTATGTTGTCGCTCGGTTACCTCGCTGTTCGTCGCCTGGAGGGAACCGCCGAAGAGCGAGCCCGGCGCTCAGCGATCGTTGGCGTACTGCTCTTTGTCAACGTCGTGATCGTGAACCGATCGGTCGAATGGTGGGCATCGCAGACCATTCATCAGGACTCCACGATTGCTGAAGCTGCGATCAGCGGACTCAAAGCCTTCACACTTTTTTACTCAATCGTGGTGGGGCTGGCCCTTTTCACCTGGATGCTTATACATCGGTTCCGTTTGGCCTGGCTCGAACGGCAATTTGACCGATTTGGCCTGGACGATGCAATTGCGTTGCGCCGTGCTGAAGCAGCCGAAGTTCTTGAAGGGGAGCGCATATGACACACGTTCCATATCTGATCGCCGGTTGGGGTGTCGTATTCGTCGCTGCTGGCGTCTATGCAATTTCGGTCTTGCGTCGTGCCCGCCGAATCGGTGCGAAAGTCCCTATCGAACGGGCCCGGTGGATGACCGGCAAGGACTCTGACGTGATCGGAGAAAGCTGATGGCCAGAGACTTCGACGACATGGCAGAATCGGACAGCTTCGACGCTCAGGAAATCGATTCTGAAGATCTCGATCTCACGCCTCTCAAGCGCGACGACATCAAGCGCGGTTCAAAGCTGGCTCCCTCCATCATCTTGATAGCGCTCTTTGGAGGCATTGGCCTCCTCCTCTTCCAGGGCCTCAGCGGTGCGTCGTTGTTCATTCGTGAAGCCGACACCGCGGTTGCCGACCGTGAAGAGCTTGCCGATCGCCGATTCCAACTGCTCGGCTCGCCAATCGCGATCACCGACGATGAGTACGACCTCGACGGCTCGACCGTCGTGCGATTCTCGATTGCCTGTGACGGCATTGCAGTAGACATTGCCCACGTCGGCAACGTTGCCGAATCGTTCCAGCTGGGCGTGCCCGTCGTTCTCGAGGGCAGCTGGCAAGATGCGGCCACGATCAACGAACCGTGGGTTCAGGGCGCAAACGACGGCTTCTATTTCGAGAGCGACCGCATGCTCGTCAAGCACGACAACGAGTATCGAGAAGACCGCATCGAAGAAGCCGCTGCGTGCGGTGAAGACATTCCGGACTCGCCGGAGGCACTCCAAGACGAGTTTGCCGCATCGGAGGAGTGAGTAGATGCACGTCCTGATCGGGTACGGGTCGATCACCGTCGGGTTCGCTGCTGCAGTTCTTGGCACCCTGACCGCCGGCTACGGCACAGTCACGAAGAACAGGCGCGCCATGCAGGCGGTCAATGGCTACGTGGTTTTGGTTCTGATCGCAGCGATCGTTGGCGTAGTCGTGATGGAGTCAGCGCTGCTCACCCATGATTTCAGTGTCAAATACGTTGCGGAGAACGGACGCATTGGAACGCCGGTCCTGTTCACGGTCGCAACCTTGTGGGGAGCGCTCGAAGGTTCGATCCTGCTGTGGACGCTCATCCTCACCGGATACGTCGCGATCGTTGCCTGGCGCTTCCGTGCCCGCATCGAAGATCCAATGGTTGGTTGGGCATTGCTCACCATGCTCGCCGTCACAGTGTTCTTCTTCGGACTCATGGTCGGCCCTGCCAACCCGTTCATCGAGGTCGCGAACCCACCCGCTGACGGCCCCGGCCTCAACCCGCTGCTTCAGGGCAATGCGTTCATGGCCTTCCACCCTCCGATGCTCTACCTCGGTTACGTCGGCTTTACCGTCCCGTTCGCTTTCGCAATCGGTGCCCTTGTGACCGGCCGCGTCGGCGAGGGTTGGCTTGTCGAGACCCGTCGCTGGACGGTCTTTGCCTGGGGCCTGCTCACCTTCGGCATCGTGCTCGGCGCGTGGTGGAGCTACCAAACCCTCGGCTGGGGCGGCTACTGGGCATGGGACCCGGTAGAGAACGCCTCCTTGCTTCCGTGGCTCACCGGCACAGCGTTCATTCACTCGGTCATGGTGCAAGAGCGTCGCGGCATGCTACGTGTCTGGAACCTCTCGCTCGTCTGTGCCACCTTCGCTCTCACGATCCTCGGCACCTTCCTCACCCGCTCGGGTGTTATTGCCTCGGTGCACGCATTCAGCGAATCCGGTATCGGTCCGCTCCTGATTGGCTTCTTCGCCGTTCTCGTAGCAGTGACCGTCGGCCTCATTGGCTGGCGCGGCGACGAACTGCGTTCTGTTGGCAAGATCGATTCGCCAATCTCTCGAGAGGGAGCGTTTCTCGCCAACAACGTCGTGTTCGCTGCGTTCGCGTTTGTCGTACTCCTCGGCACCGTGTGGCCGCTCGTCATCGAGGCCGTTAGCGGCGACCAAATCGCAGTTGGTAACCCCTTCTTCGACCGCATGACCCTGCCGATTGGTTTTGTGCTCCTGTTCCTCATGGCGATCGCCCCGGTTCTGCCGTGGCGTAAAGCCTCGGGCGAAGTGCTCAGCGACCGGCTTCTATGGCCGAGCGTCGTTGGCGTTGCAGCGATGATCTTCTCGCTCACGCTCGGAGCTGCCGGATGGGCACCGGTGCTCGCATTCGGACTCGGTGGCGTAGCCGGCGGTTCTGCTGCTCGCCAGCTCATTATCGCGACCCGCCGACAGGGTTGGCGAGGACTCGTTGGTCGAACCAACGGCGGCATGATCGTTCACATCGGCGTGATCCTGATCGCTGTCGCATTCGCAGCGTCGAACGCCTACCTGCGCCAGGCTGAATTCCGCTTCGAAGAGGTCGGCGAGACCACCGAGCTTGCCGGACACACCTTCGAATTCGTGGGCACCGACCAAGTCATCTCCGCTGACGGTCGCATCGACGACCAGGTCCTGATCAACGTCGATGGCTCCCTCGAAAGGCCAGCGCTCACACTCTTCCCATTTGCCGGGCGAACCCTCGGTAGCTCGGCGACACGCGGCAGCCTCGTCGATGACGTGCAGCTCTCGGTCGTGCCCACCGACGACGACACCGTGATCGTACGTGCAACCATCCAACCACTCGTGCAGTGGCTATGGATCGGCGGCATCCTCATGGCTGTCGGCACGTTGCTCGCTCTTGTTCCTGGAAAGCGCCGACGCCCAACCGCACCGGCGTCGTCGCCCGCCTACGACCGTCCAACAAACGGTGCTGAGCCTTCGGAGAGCGGCTCGGCGCCTGGTGCGCCGGTTCCTGCGTAATGACCGAACCGATCGAGCTCGTTGAGAGCAGCGGGCCGTCGCGCCTTGCCTTGATCGGCGCGAGCGTCACCGGGGTTTTGTTGCTTTTGCTGATCTTCGTGCTCGCCACGAGTGAGGGACAGCAAGGCCTAGGCC
>CAZHUR010000133.1:4733-6883 GCA_964535395.1 uncultured Acidimicrobiales bacterium | reverse complement strand
GGTTAATACCAAGGCCTGTACTGGCGTTTGCCTGCGGGTCCAGATCGATAAGGAGAACCCGTTGGCCCATCTCGGCCAAAGCCGCACCAAGACTCACAGTCGTGGTGGTCTTGCCTACCCCGCCCTTTTGATTGGCGACGGCAATTACTCGCGTGGAGGAGTCGGCGATCGCTTGTTGTGAGCTCATACTCCGTGGACGTTACTGCACCACAGTGACAGTTAAAACTTCAAGAGTTGCAAAGAGGCCCGGTTGAGTGGTACACGCATGTTTCACGTGAAACACATCGGTGTAATTTCGAATGCATAATAGGAGAGTTTCACGTGAAACAGAGTGTGTTTTCTCAGAAGAGAAGTTTCTTCCTGCTCCCCTTTCGAGGCAAGGAAGCTAAATCTTCGACACCACGTCGAAACCGCAGATACCTGCCCGTCTTGGTTTGCCAGTCTTGTTCCAAACTGAGATCAACGAGTTTCAACCCCTCCGAAGGCCACCGCTGTTCGACGACCCCATCAAAGGGCTCACTGACCAACAACTGCCCACCAGGGCGCAAGAAACACGTTGAGCACTCAGCGGTATCACCTGGTGGACCAAATGAACGCGCGGTCACCCAGTCTGCACTCCCCCGCAGTTCTGAGCGCGCCGACACAGCCACATCTTCGGTGACGACCTCGACGCGTTCGGCCAGGCCAAGGCGGTGCACAGCTCGACGAAGAAGATCTGTGCGTCCGTCGCGTCGTTCAATGAGCGTCCACCGGGCCTGAGGGAATGCGTCGGCTAATACCAGCGCCGGCAGCCCGGCGCCACTTCCAATGTCGATCACATGACCCGTGAACTCGCTGTCGGGGTCGGCAAGAAAAGCAACAAACCCCATGGCATGATCGCCATGGGGTTTGGTATCTCCACCAAATTGCCCCGCTTGAATTCCTTCACGGAGCAGTTCTTCTACCGAGCGCACGATCTCAATTTATCGCGGCACGGGTATCTCGCAGCTAGCCGACAGGGCGGATAACAACCCGTCGCCGGGGTTCTTCGCCTTCAGAGCCAGTCTCGACTCCGTCGATGCTGTTCACCGTGTCGTGAACGACCTTACGATCTGCGGGTCCCATTGGCTCGAGAAGTTTCTCACTACCGGACTCAACCACGTCGTGTGCAATCTTGGTCGCAAAGTCGGCCAGCGCCGCGGTACGGCGAGCACGGTAGCCAGCAACGTCTACACGCAACCGGTCGGTCTTTGCCCCGTCAGCGTTGCGCTGCACGACCGTCCGCGTGAGCTCTTGAAGTGAGTTCAACGTCGCGCCTTTTTGTCCGACGAGGAGGCCAAGTTCTTGACCTGTCACGGCCATCTCGATGGCACCATCGTCGGCTGGCTCCTGAACAATGGACACGTCACCGTTCATCTCAAACGCATCGAGAAGCCCGTCAAGGAACTCCGTTGCGATCCGTTCTTGGTCTTCCCTACTGATTTCAGTTTCCACTGCCTTCTTCTCTTTCTTCGGTGCTGCTGCGGCAGCTGCTGCGGCTTGGCTTGCGCCACCCCGGCTACGATCATTTCCTGACTTGGCTCCAGAGTTCTTCTGGTTGCCCCTATTTGCGCCGTTCTGAGCACCGTTAGTCTTGGCAGATTGCTGTTTTGCGCCCTGGTCTCCAGCTGACTTCTGCTTCTTTTGACCACTGTTGTTGGAATTGCGGTTCTTATCTCCGCCACCGTTGCGGTTGTTGCGGCGGTTGCCTCCACCGCCCTTGTTATTCGAGTTTCGGCGGCGATTGTTTCGGTCGTCTTTTTCAGGGATCTGACGTGGACGAACTCGGGCCCGTACTCGAGCTTCGGTCTTGACGCGACCAAAGAGACTCTTTTCGACATCATTGACGATGTCAAACTCAGCCTCGTCGGCAACGATGCCGAGCTGATCTAGGGCGTTACTCTTCGCCTCGTGGAGCGTCTTTCCAGACGTGGTGATCCAATCCATGTACTAATTACCTCATTTTCGCTTTCGTGCTTTGGGCTGCACAACGTCTCGAGCGCTCGCGCTCGTTCCACTCCGGTTTCGGCCAGGAGCGGAACTCGCTGTCGCTGGCTTACGGTGTTTACCGCTCTTGCCACCGTTGGCTCCTGAGCCACCCTTGTTTCCGTTGCTGCCGTTCTTCTTCTTGG
>CAZHUR010000133.1:0-4633 GCA_964535395.1 uncultured Acidimicrobiales bacterium | reverse complement strand
TCACGGCGCTGGCGAATTTGACCACCGAGGGAGTCTTCATCTTTGTAGAAGGAGCGGGTGATGTATGCCTGCTGCCCAATGCGATACAGGTTTGAGACCAAGAAGTAGAAGACGATTGCCGCAGGCAGGGTGAACGAAAAGATCGGCAGGAAGAACGGCATAACCTTCATGATCGTTTCCTGCGTAGGGTTCACAGCAGCTCCGGTATTGCGAGCTCGGATCATGCGGTGTTGAATGAAACCACTGGCACCAACGACGAGAACAAGCACAAGATATGGAAGCGCCGGCACGATTCCGTCACCCAGGACCTGGCTTGCTGAGCGTGCGAGGTCAAAGCCAAAGCTTTCCATCACATTGGTTGCCGAAAGGTCCTGGAAGAGTTGCGACTCTTCGTTAATGAACGCCGGGTTGAACTCGAGTAACTCGGCATTTTCAACGCCCGCAGGAGTTGCGCCGCTGCGAAGGCTACCGACTACCTCGCCCGTCCCAATTCCCGTCGGCGTTGCGCGTCGAGTAATGCCCAAGATCACTCGATATAGCACGAGAAATACTGGAATTTGGAACAGAAGTGGAACACAGCCACCGACCGGGTTGATTTGGTTCTCTTTATAGAACTCCATCATCTCGGCGTTCATCTCGTCGCGCTGATCTTTGCCGTACTTGTCCTGAATTTCCTTCAGTTGCGGCTGCAGCAACTGCATCTTCAGCATCGATTTGGTGCCGGTGAGCGTCAGTGGTGTCGAGATCACCAAGACGATCGTCGTCAACAAGATGATTGCGACGGCATATGAGTTATTGATGTCGTAGAGAAACGACAGAACGTTAGCGATAAGATCGAACATCAGTTCGCCTTTCGGGAAGGAACCGGGTCAAAACCCGAGCTGCCCCATGGATGACAGCGACAAATCCGTTTCACGCCGAGCCATGAACCGGATACGAAGCCATGCTCGGCGATTGCTTCGTCGGTGTAACGGGAACACGTCGGTGAGTAGCGACACGTAGGCGGCCGGGTGGCCGACCATGCTTGATAGAAGTGGATCAACCCGCGCGAAACTCGACTCATGTCGTCAAGTCCATTGATTTTTCAATCTTTTGAAACAACATCTGCACTTGCGTCTCCAGCTCGGAGTAGCTCTGCTCGCTCGCTCTAGGCAGCACCATGACAACACCAACGCCTAGAACCTCAGGATATTGCATGAGGGAAGCGACAAATGCTGCCCGCAAACGGCGACGTGTCCGGTTACGAACGACTGCATTGCCTACCTTACGCGAGATCGAGAACGCTACTTGCGCGCCGTGAGCGCTGTTCTCATCAAACGGCAGGTAGCGGAGCTTGAGATCTTCACTCCGGACGCTGCGTCCCTCAGTTCGGATCCGAGAAAAGACTTCTCGGTCCGAAATACCTGAGATCAAGCGGTCAGCTTGTGGCGGCCCTTGCGACGACGACTACGAATGATGTCTCGTCCCGCGCGGGTGGACATACGTGCCCGGAATCCGTGCTTCTTCGCCCTTCGGCGAACATTTGGCTGATACGTGCGCTTCATTCACTATCTCCGAATCAATGTAAGCAACGGTTCGGTGCCTGCCTGGGGTCACCCAGGTGTCGAGGTTTGGGACGCACACATCGTCGCGTGAGAGAACCTAACTAGCCTACGAGCACGGCCCAGCGCGAAACAACCCGACGAGATTTTCACGCGCGATTCGACACAGCTGTGGATCGCGCGCGAACGTCGCGCGATTGAACTACACAGGAAGATGGGTATCTTCCGCCAAAATCACACTGTTTGCCGGGGGTCAGTGTGCTTTGGACCTTCTGTCCACATCTGTGGACAGAACTGTGGAAATGCATGGATAGGAACTCGTGGAGACTGCTAATCAGCTTTGGGCGTCGTGCTCGGAAATCATTCGAGCACAAGTTTCAGAAGTGGTTTGGAACACAACCTTTCGGGAGCTCGAGGCTATTGATTTGACCAACGAGGAGATCGTGGTCGCAGTGCCGTCACGACTTGTGAAGGACCGTATAGAGGCCCGCTATCTCGGAATTGTGCGCGAAGCACTCGCCGAATCAAACAATGGCCCACTGTCGATGGAACTTGAAGTTCGGATGGACGAACAGACACTGCTCGGACTTGACTCGACGGTCATCGATCTCACTTCGGACTCGCCCCGCATCGACATTCAGCTGCCCGAAGTAGCGTCCCAACCAGTGGCCGACGCAGCCGACCCAGAAGCGTCCACACCGGTGGGGGAGCGATACACCTTCGACGACTTCGTCACCGGAACTGGCAACCGTTTCGCCCATGCAGCAGCGCTCGCTGTAGCTGAAACACCAGCCAAGTCGTACAACCCACTCTTCATCTATGGTGATGCCGGCCTCGGCAAGACGCACTTGCTGCGCGCAATTGAAAGTTATGTGCACACCCATTACCCCCACTTTTCGGTTCGCTATGTGTCTACCGAGACGTTCCTCAACGAGTTCGTCGATGCAATTCGTCAGAACACGACGATTCAGTTCAAACGCAACTATCGCGAGATCGACGTGCTCTTAGTCGATGACATTCAGTTCGTGGAAGGAAAGGAAGGACTCCAAGAAGAGTTCTTCCACACCTTCAATCAGCTTCACCAGGCAAATAGTCAGATCGTCCTAACCTCGGACCGGCCACCAGACAGCATTCCGACGCTGGAAGATCGACTGAGAAGCCGTTTTAAAATGGGGTTGATCACCGATATTCAGCCTCCGGATATCGAAACCCGCCTCGCGATCCTTCACAAGAAGGCAGAAGCCTCCACCGGTGTCATCCCAGACGATGCCCTGATGTTCATAGCAGAGCGAGTCACCGACAACATCCGCGAACTCGAAGGAGCGCTCATTCGAGTCACCGCCTATGCGAACCTCACGGGCGAAGAACTCAGTGTGGATCTGTGTCAACGAGTGCTCGGAGATCTGCTGACCACAAATCAGCCTCGGCAGATCACTCCCTCGATCATCCTCAACGAGACCTCAGACATGTTTGGCTTTCCCGTCGATGACATCATTGGCGCAAGCCGTAGGCGACCGCTCGTGACTGCTCGCCAGGTTGCAATGTACGTGTTCCGAGAAGCCACCGATCTGTCATATCCGGCAATTGCTCGAGAGTTCGGTGGTCGAGATCACACGACCGTTATTCACGCTGTCGACAAAATCGGCAAACTCATGGCGGAACGACGTGAGATCTATGACCAAGTCACCGAACTTACCAGTCGTATCAAGAACAGCGGCCGGTGACCTTGCACGCGCGCACAGTATTCACAGATGTGGATTACCTGTGGAAAAGTCTTCCGAACGCGCTGAACCACCATGTGAATGGCTCACCTCGACCGGTGGACAACTTCATGGTCATCCACCGCGCGAATGTTCGACCCACAGCTTTCTGTGGACGACAGTGGATAACGAGTGGACGCTCGATTCCTCAAAAATCAGTCTCCAGCGACTATTGTCCACAATCCACACCCCTACTTCCTCCTATTACCGAATCCGATCCTGAACTTTAAAGAGATGTGGAACGATGAAATTCCGATGTGAACGAGATGTCTTACTCGAAGCGCTAAGCGCAAGTGGTCGAGCTGTAGGTGCCCGTGCTGGCAATATTGCGCTGTCAGGGCTTCACCTCGAACTACGCAGTGATGAGTTAACCGTTACAGGTTCCGATGGTGATCTCACCATTTCTCAGACGGTCAACGTCGCCGGCAACACCGACGGCGTCGTAGTCGTGCCATCGAAGCTGATTGCCGACATCGTCCGAGCTCTCAGCCCAGGAGCGGTCGACTTCGTTGTCGAAAGTGAAGAGGTTCAAATAACCGCTGGTCGATCCGAGTTTTCGATGCGCACGATTCCAGCCGACGATTTCCCTCGCCTTGGCACCGCGGTTGGCGAAGAGGTCACCTTGAGTGCGTCGGAGCTATCGGCCGCTCTCAAGCAAGTTGTGAAAGCAGCATCTGCCGACGATTCTCGGCCGATCCTGACCGGCGTGTTGATGGCTGCTGAAGGTGAGGGCCTACGTTTGGTCTCGACCGACTCATATCGGTTGGTTGTTCGAGACTTGCCGGGCACCTCTGTCCTGTCTGGTGACCAAGCCGTGTTGGTGCCTTCGCGTGCGTTAGCCGAGCTCAATCGTGTCTTTAACGAGAACGAAGAGGTTTCTCTGAGGCTGGGGGAGCGAGACGCGCGGTTCTCCGTTGGTGGCACCGAAGTCATGACCCGACTCATCGAGGGCGAGTTCCCGAACTACCGAGGTCTGATTCCCGATTCACATCCAAACGTGTTGACTGTAAACCGTGCCGAACTGCTCGACGCGGTTCGTCGCGTCCGACTGATGGCCCAGGAAGCCACGCCGATCAGACTGAACATGACAAGCAACGGACTCGAGCTCGTTGCTGTGACCCAAGACGTTGGCCAAGCCCAGGAGAACCTGGATGCTGAATATTCAGGTGAGGAACTCACGGTTGCGTTCAACCCGGACTACTTGCTCGACGGAATCGACGTAACCCCGAGCGAAGAGATCACACTCGAGACGGTCGACGCTGTAAAGCCAGCAATTCTGCGAGGTGCCGGCACCGAGGACTTCCTGTACTTGCTGATGCCGGTGCGCGTTTC
>CAZHUR010000132.1:1237-7034 GCA_964535395.1 uncultured Acidimicrobiales bacterium | reverse complement strand
TCATCTGCCTGAACTGCCAGAGACGCCGATTGGCTGGCAGGAGGCTGAACCGAGTGAGGCTACCCGCGCAATAGATGTGATGCTTGAGTGTGTTGCCGCCAATCTCGGAGATGTATTTGGTTGGGCTACCCAGCAGCGCGGCAAGATCGTGCACGATATTGCGCCTCACCGCAACTACGAGTTCAGCCAAGTCGGAGCGAGCAGCCAGACCGAGCTTGCAATTCACACAGAGGACGCGTTCGACGCTCTCCGGGCCCGGTTCGTGTGTCTTCTGTGCTTGCGTAATCCGCAGTCGGTTGCGACAACGGTCGGATCGATCGAAGAGATTGAACTTAGCAAAGCAACGATCGACGTTTTAAGGCAGCCGCGGTACTTGATCGAGCCCGATGAGTCACACCTTGGCGAAGGGGATTTGGTCTCCGGTGCGGTTGGGCAACGTCTCATGGAAGGCCTTCAACGGAGGCGCAACCGTGAAGGAAAGAAGCGCGTGTCGGTTATCTTCGGCCCGGACGACAAGCCGTTTCTTCGATTGGACCAGGTGTTTATGGACCGCGACGGCCTCGACGAGGACGCCAGGAACGCTCTGGATTCAATTTGTCACGAACTGAATTCGAGTCTTGAAGAGGTCGTACTTCAGCCGGGTGACCTGTTGATCATCGACAACTACCGGGCGGTGCATGGTCGGCGAGCGTTCGACGCCAACTACGACGGGACAGACCGGTGGCTAAAGCGCGTGCTTATCAGTGAAGACCTGGCGTCAGCCAAAAGCAGGATGGTCGACGACGAATCCTCTGTGGTGTACTGATCGTGAAAGATCTCGCTTTTGAGGTTTTGTCGGGGACGTACGGCATTGCGCAATTCGACCCAAGCGAGTCAATCCCCGTCTGGAGCCAGACGGCCTCCAGTGGATCTTTCGTGTCGATTTCACGAACACCCGAAGAGCTCTCGATCATTTGCCAGGAGGCATTGATCCCCAGCGACATCGACGCAGTTCGCGGCTGGCACTGCCTGCGGATAGCCGGTTCATCGGATCCGGCGGCTGAAGTTCCGGGGATTGTCGCCTCTGCCGTGGGACCCCTAGCTGATGCGGGGATCTCAGTGTTTGCTGTGGCGACCTATGACACCGACTACCTATTGGTCCCTGATCTCAAGGCTGCGAAGGCAGCGTTGACCGCTGCGGGTCATCACTTCGATGGGGGACAGCAGAAGTTGTAGTGCGCTCAGTTGGCAAGCGCGAGGCTATCGACCGTTCGATGTCCACCGGTATGCCAAGAAGTTCTTTGCGACGTCGAGCCTGTTGCTTGGTACGGCGTAAGAAAGCGTCTCGTGCACTCTCAGGTCGAGAGTTTCCACGTCGGTCACCGCCACCAAGTCATGCGCGGCTGCCAGGTCGTGGTCGTAGCGTTCGCAGTCGGGGCAGCTATCGAAGGGGACGAGCCCATCAATCTCTGTATCTGAGAAGCGAATGCCACGAGTGCACTCCTGGCAGGTAACCCAGGCGAAGAGCACTGGGCGGCCCCAATCTTTGCTCCACTGGCACTCGATGAGGCCAAGACGCTCTAGCTCGAGAACTTCCATCTTCTCATCCACCGACCGTGTTACATACGGCCGACCATAGGAGTGGCGTCGTAGGCGGGAGAGGACCTTTCGCTGATATCGGGTCAGCTTAGGTCTCCGATCCTGTGCCTCGGAGTTGTCCTGAGTCTTTCGGTTGCCTTTTGCGGCCATTATCAAGTTTTCCTTCCGCCGTGAACGAAGTCACACACTTATGGACTCGGTGTCTAGTGCCCAAAACTTGAGCGCGGCGTTTCCGCGAAAGACGTGATGGGGTATTGAGCTACTCCAGCGTGAAGGGGTCGACGAAGACGTCGGGGTCGAGGATTTCTGATCCGTCGGGGCGTATGACGTGCCAGGTTTGGTCGGGGGTTCGGTAGATCGTGAACCCGCAGTTGTGTTTGACTCGATTGTGCTTGCCGCATAGCGGCGCCCCGTTTTCGGGGTTGGTTCTTCCGTGTTTGGAGTGCTCGGTCAGGTGATCGGCTTGGCAGGCGCTCGAGGCCACGGTGCAACCCGGCCAGATGCAACGTGTGGCCTTGAGTTTCACCGCGTGGCGTGCAGTGCCGATGAAGAAGCGAGCCTTGCCGAGATCGACCCGGTCGCTCGGAGCATCCACAACGACCCGGCGAATCTTCGAAATGAGTGCCGAGAGGAAGGCCTCGGTTGGTTCTACCGGTGTGCCATCGATTGTTCGACACACCATTTCATCAGGGTCGATCCCGTCGAATAGCGATTGTTCAACCTCGTCGATGGATCTGTCCGCTTCGTCATCAACGTGGCGGTCGCCCATATCGTTGAACTGATCCGGGTCGGCGTGTTCGTCGAGGACTTTGGCGGCCATGTGTTCGAATGTGGTTGCGTCCCACACGATGTTGTGAACAAAGTCTGGTGGGGTAGCGGAGTTTGGGTTGTCGGCTGCGTCGATGAAGATCTGCCACATTGCGTCGGCTCGACGTTGCTGAATCATGCGAGGCAGGTCGTCCCGAGTGGCGGCTTCGCCGTGTTCGGCTCGGGCTTTCTCCCAGTCGGCCAATGTTTCTGCTTCGACGTATTTCGAGAAGATCTCGGAGATTTGCAAGCCCTGCTGGCACGCAAACGATGCAACGACATGGAATGCCAGGTCGTAGTCCTGGTCGACGCGTGCGTTGCGGTCCTCGTGATGTTTCTGGTTTGGGGGAGTGGGGCCGTCTTCGTCGGTGAGTCGCTTCCACTGCTGGATGCGCTGTTCGAACGTGTCGTGATCAGAACGCGCTTCCTTGAGGAAGGCTTGTTGGCGGGGTGCCATTGCGTCTCGGACCCGCGGGTTGGCGTGGACCTTGGCGATCGACCCGATGTGGGCGGTGCCGACGGTGCCGTCGCGGTAGGCCTCCATGACGTCGGGCAACGTGGTGGCCATCTTGGATACCTGGCTACGGGCGTGGGCTTCGGAGCCCGAGAGTCGTCCGTAGTGTTGCACCATCCTCTTTGCCGTAACGTGCCCGTCGGCGAGATGGAACCGGGCATCGTCGATGTCGGAGAGTAGATCTACGCAGAGGCCATCGATCACCCGATTGAGCTGCTCGAACTCGACAACACATCGAATGGCATCACGGCTGTTTTCGGGGCGAGTCCCAGCAGCGCGCAACGAGACCAAACCTTGAGCGATCTGGTCGACAGCGGCTGCCATCTCTGGGTTCTCCACCTTTGAGGCCATACGAACAAATGTACCCATGGGGTGTGACAGTGATGATGTTTGTCGGGTTTTGCTTTCCCTGACCTGGAGTAGCTTCACCTAGGGAAGTGCAAACCGGCACGTGTGAAAGGAAGAGATGGACATCGAGCGCATCAAATCGGGCGGTATCTACGAAGAAAAGGTCGGCTATTGCCGGGCTGTTGTTGCGGGCGGATTCGTTCATGTGGCAGGGACGACAGCGCAGGGAGCAGACGTTCCAGAAGATGTAGCCGCGCAGTGCAAGTCGGCGCTGGACTCGATCGAAAAGGCCCTGACCGAAGCAGGCTCAAGCCTGCCGAATGTCGTTCGGGTGACCTACATCCTGCCAGATCCTTCTGACTTCGAAGCCTGCTGGCCTCTCCTCAGTGAGACCTTTGGCGACAATCCACCGGCGGCGACGATGATCTCTTGTGCGCTAATTGATCCCAAATACAAAATCGAGATTGAAGTAACCGCCTTAGCTGGTTAGGCAGCGCTTGTTTGGATCGCAGGGACTGACCTCACCGGGTGTCCCCTCGTACGGGTATCTATGCACTCTGAATTATGAGTCGGCTGGGCCCCTGAGGGCGAGAGAGGTCTTCCACTCAAGTTGTCGGGCGAGCGCTGCCCCGATACAGAAGTGTGGACCGAAATCGAAGGAAGAGGAGCGGGGTTCTCGCGGTCCAGACGTAGTCGATCCGGCCGGGTGAAGGCTGAGGACCGTTCGCTAGTTTGGGTTTGTGGTCTCGTTGATGCGAATGCTTGACGGGTCGATTGTTGTTCCGTTCACCCGTAAGTTGTTGAAGGCAATGTTAGTGATTGTTCCGACGCCGTTGTCCAGGATGTAACTCTCCACTCGGGGAGCCGCTGGCATGGTGACGTTCTGGATTGTGATGCCGGAGATGTTTCCGATGCCACTTGTGAAACCAGACCGCGAATCTTTCAGTTGCAACTGTGCTAGCTGAAACGGTTGGGCATCGAAACGGATGTTGTCAAACACAATGTTGGAGAGTGTGCCTCCGTTGAGGTTGCGAGCGTTTACTAGCGCATTGTTAATGCGCCCGTCGGGCCGAGTGCCAGATGGATAGTCTGAGGCGCTCCCACCCGTCTGTAGAACCGACCCCAGTTCTCGATCGACAGCGATGACGTCGATGTTGCTTACTCTGCCGTTGGTGACCGTACTGCCAGTATTCCAGCTGAGTTGGAAGGCCGAGCCGCTTTGCTGCAGCCATATCACGTTGGAGTCAACTGTGATGTTGCTGTGAAAGATCTTTACGACGTCGTCGAAGACTTTGAAGAAGCTGTCCCGCACCTGCGAGCCTGCTCCGCTTGAAATGCCATCTGAGTTCGCATGCCAGGCCATGCACTTGACGTTGGTGATCGAGATGGGTCCGCTGCGTGCAAGGATGCAGGTCTTTGGTGAATCGACGATGGTGATTCCGTCAATGGAGATGTTGCTCGAACCGCTGAAGCCCTCGAACCAGATCATATGGTTGTCCCAGCCTGCGGCCTGGTGCGGATAGTCGAAGCCCGAGAGCACTCCGTCGCCAATAATGTGGACGTTGTGCACGTTGGGTTCGACTGCCAGAAGCCCCTTAACGTACGCGCCGCCGTCAATGTAGACGGTGGTGTTGCTCGGCAGCGCAGGGAACGCTGCTTGCTCAGTAGCAGCGGTGTTAATGGTGCCGTTCGCGTTCAGTACTGGCTCGGCAATCGTGTGGATTCCTGGTGCGAAGTAGATGACCTGCTCAACCGACCCGTTGAGCAGAGACGGGTCGGCTTTGATTTCCGCTCCGGTGAATACGTTGCTGTCGGCTACGTTTGGCGCCGCTGGCGCAAGGGCGTTGGCAAAGATAAATAGGGGGTCGCGCTGAAGGCCGCCCGAGGTGAAGGAGTATTGCCCTGGTTCTGTAATCGTGAACGAAGCGGTGTTGCCGTTCACGACCGGGGTGATGTTCATACTCGCGGGGCGGACTGAAACGTTTCCGCTAAGGGTGCCCGGAGGGACAGCAACGGTAATTCGGACTGGTTCGGCAAACTCGAAGCTGGTCCAGTGGTTGTTGTCCGTGCGAAACTTGCTCTGCCGTTCTGTCGAGGTAAGCAGGACCTCTGCCTGGTTTGCCCCCACCGACTTGGTGTGGTTGTTCACGCTTCGGTTGACGTGGGAGTCTTGGCTGATTCCGTTGTGAGTCACGGTCACGCCGTAAATGTGGGAGTCGAGAACTCCTGGTGCGCTACCGGGATCGCCGTACACAACGACCGAGCTGCTCGCCGGCTCGGGCGTTAATGTCGTCGGTGCTGCTGGGGGAGTGGTCGGAGAGTTTGTAAGGGGAGCGCTGGGGGAAGGTGCCGGGGAAGCTCCGTTTCCCGAAGTGTCTGTGCTGTTCGTTCCGCTTGGACTACTCGTCGTCCCAGGTGTGACCCTCTGGATTGTCCGGCCTCCAGTTGCATCGGTTGAGGTGCTGTCGTTGTTGTTGTTAGGAGTAGCGCTGTTATTGCTGCTACTGGCGGTGTTGTTGTCGTTGACGGTGCTGTTGGGGGCGTTGTTGT
>CAZHUR010000132.1:0-1137 GCA_964535395.1 uncultured Acidimicrobiales bacterium | reverse complement strand
GTTGTTGTCGTTGACGGTGCTGTTGGGGGCGTTGTTGTTGGATGCAGTGTTGTTAGGAGATCCGTCGGATGCAGTGTTGTTGGAAGTTTCGTTATCAGTCCCGTTGATGTCGCCAATAGCGGCTTGGCCACCGTTTGTGCTGCCCGGCGTCGCATCGATGGCGCCATTACTACTTGCCCGATTGGCGCTGCTGCTCGCTAGAACGACGTCTTGGCCGTCCGAAGATTGGGTGAGTGAAAAGGCCGTGACCATCAGCATCAATACAGCAGTCACCAACGCAGCTCGTTTCAGATTCGCTCTCATTGGGACGCCGTCCTGTCGCTGCTGGGTCCTGAGAGTGTCGGTGAGGAGGCGCAGAAACCTAAAGCAAATAGTTTGTACTGCCTAGTCGGGAGTGGTCACGATGTCCCCGCAAAGGGTTGAGGCTCTCTCGCCAACTGGGTTGTTCGTCACCAGTAGTGACAGCGAAAAGACACCCAATACACAGGACACAGTGCCGTGCCTTCGAGTTAACCCAACGCCGGAAATATACGTTATGTAAAGTTACACGTCTGGGTCCTTTACTGCAGAATTAGTTGTCCGACCCTATTCCCCTGTGGTGACCACAACCCAGACACATGAAGCCAACTGGTACCAGCCGTTCGGCGTGTGGCTCGGACTGCTGCTCGGGTTTGGGTTGGCGTCAATCGTTGCCATCGAACTCACACACGAATCCTGGGGCGACATCTGTGCCGAGTTTCACGAGCCCCCAAACGACCCCTCTCGGGTTCTCGGTTGCTGCGTTGGCTATCGGCGTGCCCCTTGTATTCGCTCTGTCAACGCGACTTCGACAAGTCGTTCGGTTTACAATGCCAGCAGCTGCCCTCGCAGGCTTGGTGTACTGGTGGGCATTCACGCCCCACGGGACTTGCTAGCGAGATCCGCCAGTAAGCGGTTTGAGGAGCCCCGCTTTCGCCGGGCGGTCGCCCCGCCTCATTGCAGCGAACATGCATAATCGGTATTATGCATGTTAACCTACTCCGATGGTGGAAGTACATATACGTGGACACTTTTCGGTATCGGGTCCCCGCGTTGGGATGGCTCGACGTCTTGCGGAAGAAGCGCGAAGAGCAGACAGTGAACGTGTTGAGCTAGCGG
>CAZHUR010000131.1:0-7122 GCA_964535395.1 uncultured Acidimicrobiales bacterium | reverse complement strand
GCCATAGAGGGAGGACTTCGCATCAAATTTGTCGGTCTCGGCGAGTCCGACGAGCATCGCGGCTCGGCCAGCTTTCATGTGATCGACGAAGGTTTGAATGGGAGCGTTGGGTTGAAGGGTCTCACAAAGGCCAACAATGCGTTCGCCTAGCTGACGGAGATCTCTAAGAGTCTTGTCAGATAGGTTGTGCGGCCGAATTTGAATGTGGTGCTGAAACGGGGGTGCTTGCGAATGATCAAGCGGGTCGAGAAAGAAGTGCTCGATGCTAAAGTGCTCTTCGTCTGCTAGCGGTTCGAGCATCAGGGGTATCGTCTCTTCGAATTCGGCATCATCTTCTAGAAAGACATCGATCTCGACGGTCAGCGCGCCTGTCTTGTCCACGCCGAAGCCAATGGGACCCGCGAGGGAGCTTTGATCGAAGTAGATCTCAGGGTCCGAGTTAATGGTGATCCAGGTGACAACTTCTCGTGGATTCGCCGTAGAGCTGTGGTCATCTTTCTCGAGCGAGGCTGCGAGCACAGACCGGATCGACTCAGCGCCTACATGCTCGATGTACGAACTATGAGTAAAGAACGAGCCGTCGTCATCCATAGGAATCCGCAGTTCGGAACCTCGCGACGCTATTACGATCTCGCATGTCGCTCGATCGAAACTCGCAATAGATGTTGAGTATTGCATGCCAAGAAGCTAGCTCTCAAAACCCACGGAGATGATGTAACACGTCTTGGGACAGAGTGCTCTTTAGAGACTCAGACCAATAGGTGTGCCCTGTGATATGTCGTGAGAATGCTCAAAAGCGTCCCAGTCAGAACGCTCCGAGACCTCACGGACAACGAGCGACTCCAACGTCGCATCTTCGAACACGACATCTCCGTCAATCCGCTCCCACGTAACTTTTGCCGCCGAACACCACCAATTCATAGCAATTCGGCGACAGGCCTAGGCCAGATGGCACCCAGCGGGGAAAGGCGGCCTATTTAGTTCCTTCGCGCCAGCAGACACTCTCGATATAGAGCAAACCAAGGATTGAAATGCACTCTCCTCCCTCTAATTTCGACAGTGAACTGCGTTCACTTACCGATCATGAACGACGAGCGCGGTCGGTCTCCGAACGCCGCCAGCGGACAGATCGAGTGGTTCTGGACGCAATCACCAGCACGTTCTTGGGCACCCTCACAGAACTTGTAGAGTCGAGCGCCCCGGTCACGGTGCTCACCCGCAACGAGTCTTCGATTCGTGGCACTATCGAGTCGGTCGCATCAGATGTAGCGGTGATCCGAGGCAACAGCGGTAGAAACACCGTCCTTGTCCGATTGGGAGCAATCGAAGGCCTACTCGAAGTCGGAGCGATTCATGGCCGACGCGTCGAGGCTCCCGAAGACACACGCTCGTTCAGCGATCTGCTCGACGCCTTCGCACATAGCGGGGTTCGCGTCGCTCTCACACTCTCAAGCAGTAATCGAGTCGTGGGTCGACTAGGGCACATTGGATACGACCAAATCGTGGTCACCCTCGACGGTTCGGGAGAATCTATGACCGTCCCAACCGCTGCCATCGATCAGGCCGTCGTAAGCGCATGACCGGGCGCAGACGCCGAACCCCGGAGGTGGAAGGGTTAATCGTTACCCGCAACCTCGGGATAGAGATGCTCCAGCTCGCCTGGAGTGATTCGGCTGTCAGCGACAAAGGCGTCGACTTCGGTCTGCTTCAAACGGATCACGCGTCCGAACCGATAGGCGGGCAGTTGGCCCTCATCGATCAGTCGATACAGAGTGCGCGGCGTCAGACCCAAGGCCGCAGCGGCCTCTTTGGTGGACAGCCAATCTCCATCAGCGGAAGTCATGGCGATCAACCTAGCACTCTTTCGCACCCTTTGAATATCTCTCAGAGCACCTCAGGAGGCCGACGGTGTCTGTAGGTAGATGCCTGTGAGGAGACGACTAACCCGGTCAGCAACGTCGACACGGGAAGAACTCTCACCGACGGAGGTCGAAGCACAGTTGAGGGAAATCGTCGGCGAAGACTCCGATGTAGAGATCACAGAACTGGGTGACAGCGTCCTCGTGGATGTGTCGCGGCAGACACGAGCGCTGTTGCCCGACGTAGCCGATCCCCGGGCCTTCGGGGTTCTCAATCGCACCTTTGGACCTGCGAGTGGACATGCTGCACTGTTGCGATCAGGGGACGTCTAACCATGAAGACCCAACCCGGACTTCCTCGTACCGCCGTCGTCCTCCTTGGCCTGCTCGCGGTGATCATCGTGCTGCACATCTCTGGGCGTGCTGTTCCAGCTGAGTTGACCCTTGACGATCCCGCCGCCATGGTGGCGACCCTCGCACGCTGGGTCGCGCTCGTCTCCAGCTACTACCTATTCGGCATCGTGCTCGCCACCGCGTTTCTCGGGGAGCGAATTCGCGAGGAGCGCTGGGGTCGTATTGCTCCCGCATCGGCGATTGGAATTGCCAGCATCTTGCTCGGCACATCAGCCGTCGTCACCCCGATCATGATCGAAGTCGGTGTAGACGACAACTCCCACGGCCGAGACGAACCAGTGCCCGACATTGGCCTGGTTCTCGAAGAACTCGACACCCCGCTCACGCTGAACGAAGCGGCCCCATTTCTGCCGGCACCAATGCCTGAGCCGACCACCGACCAGCCGCGCCTTGTCGATGTCGCTGCGGTCGATTGGTGGATCGTCGAATCAGGGGATTCGTTCTGGTCGATCGCAGAAGAGCATCTGGAGGACGAACTCGGCGATGTTGCCCTAACCGAAGCCGCGATCGCCGAATACTGGCAGACGCTTATCGATGCGAACATCCACCGAATGGCCGACCCGAAGAACCCGGACCTCATCCTTCCAGGTCAGGAGTTCGTTCTTCCACGCGTTCAACGCTAAAACGCCAAAATTCCTGCATCCCCCCACAACCAGTGTGGGTGAATGCAGGAATTTTGGAGGGGACTAAACTACTGGGCTACCTGGGGTACGAAGGTGAGGCCGAGTGCATCGATGCGAGGGGCTGCCCCGTCGATGCCGGTACCGAGAATCGCAGCCAGCGCTTGGAGATCGTCGCGGCGGATCGTGAGAACTCGTCCGTTGAAGTCCTGGCGCTGAACCTGGATCATCGTGAGATAGCGAGAGAGCATGTCGGCCTCGGGGCCAGACAGTTTCTCGAGCTTGGTGAGGTCGATCGTGATCGATGCGCCCGCAGCACGGGTTGGGCGGTCACGCAGATCGATCTCTGGCTTGACCTCTACTCCAAAGTCTGGGGTGCCTTCGATCGGGAGAAGCTGATCGACAGGCACGTTGTAGAAGTTCGCAAGCTTGCGAAGACGAGGCACGCTGATTGCACGCTCACCCCGTTCATATGCACCGAGTACCGATGCTTTGAACTCTTGGGAAGAGTTGGCCTCGACCTCTTGGAGCGATAGTCGCTTCTGGCGCCGAATTGCCCTGAGGCGCTCACCAACCTTCTTGCTGTACCCATCGGAAGTACTCTCTGCTTCTGCCATCGGTACTCCTCCTCTCCCGTTCCTGTGTCGTGCCCAACGCCACCCTGCGTCAAGAACCGCTCTAAGTGGCGGCGGCAGCCACCCTAATCAGAATCCCCTGCATTGGTCCAAACGAGCTACGGACAATTTCCCCGCAGAGCGAAAAGATCGCCCCCGACCGCGCGAAACCCCCGTCTATTGCGTCAAAAGCAGTGCGCCTGCAGCCACTGCTGCGGTCTCGGCTCGGAGCACCGTGTTCCCCAACGAGACGATCGATGAGGCAATCTCGATCTCCGAATCAGACCACCCACCCTCGGGCCCTATCGCCACCGAACGCACAGAGTCAGCGACGTCGATGAGTAGCGGTCCACCGAAGTGCGAGATCGCTGCACCGCTCGACTCGAGCCACGTCGCGGCGTCGAGCACACCTTCGATCGTCGGTAGCCGAGCTTGATGGCTCTGCATCGCGGCTTCGATGATGATGCGATTCCACCGCGCGCGGGCTTTGTCGACTTTTTCGTCATCCCAGCGAACGACGGTCCGCTCGCTTCGGAGCACCACAATGTTGCTCACACCCAGTTCAGTGAGCTTCTGAATGACCCACTCGGGCTTCGAATTCTTCGTGAGAGAGAACGCAACTGTTGCTGGAGCCGTTGGCTGGGTAACCGTGACGATGTCGCTCGTTGCAGACAGCAGACCGTCACTGGCGAACGTTGCGCTGCGCCAGCGCCCCTGCCCGTCGCTGACCGTGAGCGGGTCACCGTCGCGCATGCGCAAGGACTTCGAGAGGTGCGCCATGTCGGCTTCGGACACCTCGATTGAATCGAGTGACTCGACAAACACGTGCGGCCCCGCGGAGCCGGCGAGCTGTTCGCTCACTTGAACGCTGACTTCACCTTGCTCAAGAAGCCCTCGTCCGGTGGAGCGACCTCTTCGGAACGGAGGTCGGCGAACTGGCGCAACAACGCCTCTTGTTCGTCGGTGAGATCCGTCGGTGTTGCCACGAGAAGGTTGACCACAAGGTCGCCTCGACCGCGCCCGTTGACGTGAGGAACGCCCTTCGCTCGCAAACGGAACCGACGTCCGCTGTGGGTACCCGGGGGCACGACCAGGATCTCGTTCTCCTCGAGGGTTGGGATCTCGAGCTCGGTTCCGAGCGCTGCCTGAGCAAAGCCGATCGGCTTGTCGAAGATGAGGTCGTTGCCGTCACGCTTGAACAAATCGTGCTCTCGGACCTTGATATGAACGTAGAGGTCTCCGTTCGCTCCACCTCGCGGCCCTACTGCACCACGGCCGGTGAGCCGGAGCGTCGAACCAGAGTCGACTCCGGGAGGAACATCGACGGTGTAACTGACCTCGTCGATGCGACGACCCTCGCCCGCGCACGTGGTGCACGGCTCGTCGATCGTTTGGCCACGACCAGCACACGTTGGGCACTGACCGGTGGTCACCATCTGACCGAGGATCGACTGGCGCACACGCTGGACCTGGCCACTGCCACCACACTCAGCGCACGAGCTTACGCCCGAGCCGGGTTCGGCACCGCTAGCTTCGCACGGTTCACATTCGACAGCGGTCCGAATCGAAACGGTCTGCTCGCCGCCGAACACCGCATCGCTCAGGTCGAGCTCGAGAACGGTCTCGAGGTCTTCGCCCTTCGGAGGACCGGTTGGACCGCGGCCTCCGCCACCAAACGGACCACCGCCCTGACCAAAGAACGTTTCGAAGATATCGCCGAGGTTCGCTCCGAAGGGGCCAGCTCCCGGGCCAGCGCCGCCTTGCCCGCCGAGGCCATCGTCACCAAAGCGGTCATAGCGTGCTCGCCGATCGGGGTCACCGAGCACCTCGTACGCGTTGGCGACGTCTTTAAACATCGCCTCGGCTTTGGCATCGTCGGGATTCTGATCGGGGTGATACCTGCGGGCCTGGCTGCGGTATGCCTTCTTGATCTCGGCCTCGGTGGCCTGACGCGATACACCGAGCACCTCGTAGTGATCTGCCATCAGCCTTCGTTCAATCTCTTCTCAAGTGACTTGGACACAACCGCTACCGCTGCCATGGCATGCGGATAATTCATGCGGGTGGGGCCGAGCAACCCTACCGTACCCATCTGATCGTCCTCGGTTGTGTAGGGCGCAACCACAAGCGCGCAGTCCGCAAGAGGGTCGACGCCGGTCTCTTCGCCGATTGCAACCGACATGCCGCGATCTACAACGTCTTTCAGCAATGTCACGACGACCAACTGCTTTTCGAGGAGGGTGAGAACCTCGCGCATGGTCTCTTCGGCGCCGAAGGAGGAGACGCTTGATCGCCCACCGACATAGACGTCGCCGGACTTCTCCTGAGAGGTGAGTGCTGCACGTGCCAGCTCAACAAGGCGATCCGCTCCTGCATTCCCGGTTGGTTGAGGAGTTGCGGTTTCGCTGATGGTTCGACCCACCATCGCGGCACTCAAGTGCCCGCCCGCGACGGCGAGCATGATCTCGTCGGCCTCTTCAATAGTTTCGATCGTGCACTTCTCGACAGTGCCATCGGAGAGCACCAGCACAGCCAAGACAGTCGATGGTGCCAACTGAACGAGCTGCACGCTCTTGACCAAGGCCTGGTCACGGTCTGGCGAGACGATCACGGAGGTCACGCCGGTCATTTCTGAGAGCATTCTCGACGTGTGTCCGAGCATCTCTTCGATTTCACCGTGGGCGTGGTCGAAGAAGTCGGCAACGCGCTGTTGTTCGCTGCGCTTCAGGTTGGGCTCGTCGATGCTGTCGACAAAGGCGCGGTATGCCTTGTCGGTCGGTACACGCCCAGCGCTCGTGTGCGGTTGGGTGAGGTAACCCTGCTGATCGAGCTGCGCGAGCTCGTTGCGGATCGTCGCTGGAGAGACTTCGATGTCGGCAACGTCGCCAACGGCCGTAGAGCCAACAGGCTCTTCGGTCTCTATATACGTTTCGACAACGGCTCGCAGAACCGCCATCTTTCGCTCATCCAACATCACCCTTCAGGCTACAAGCCTGCGACCGCGGCTATGTGCACTAGGCGTCTGCTGGCCAACCATCTACTCTCAAGACATGGCAACGATCGTGACTCATAAAGAAGAAGGCGGCCGCTATCTCCTGCTCGGCGGCGGATACGCCTCGGACCGGATCGAGCGTCCTCACTGGCTCTTGGGCGACTCTGCCCCAAGCGTGCAGGAAACAAACCACTCGCTGATGCTCATCGCGAATGAAACCGGAGAGATTGGTTGGGTGCGCGTCGACGAGATGCGCTTGCTAACGATCGATGGCTTTAGTGCAAAAGAAGCACTCGCTCCACAAGACAGGATCGAGGGCTAGCTCGAACTCACTCGTCGAGTTTGAGTGCCGAGACGAAGGCTTCTTGGGGGATGTCGACCGAACCGATCGACTTCATCCGCTTCTTGCCTTCCTTCTGCTTCTTCAGCAGCTTGTTCTTTCGCGTGATGTCGCCGCCGTAAAGCTTGGCGGTCACGTCTTTGCGGTAGGCCTTCACGGTTTGGCGCGCAATGAAACGGCCACCGATCGCTGCCTGGATCGGCACGTCGAACTGTTGACGCGGGATGAGCTCTTTGAGCTTCTCGGTCATCTTCTTGCCGTACTCGTAGCTGCGATCGTCGTG
>CAZHUR010000130.1:0-7141 GCA_964535395.1 uncultured Acidimicrobiales bacterium | reverse complement strand
ACCAAGTTCCTTGAGCACTTCGCGTACATCTCCACCGCCATGGACGAACACGATCTGTGGAACGAAGAAGACGGCTTCTACTACGACATGTTCAAAAGCGATAACGAGCGCGTGCCCATTGCCTTGCGTTCGATGGTTGGACTGATCCCGATCTTTGCCACCCGCATCATCCCAGCCGAGCGCTTTGCCTCGATGCCTCAGTTCAAGATGCACTTCGATTGGTTTCGCAAGTACAAGCCCGAGCACACCACTCACATGCTCGAGAACGAACGCGGCGATGTACTTCTGTCGCTGGTCACCCCCGAACGTCTCCTCCGTCTCCTCGAGGTCGTCCTCGACGAAGACGAGTTCCTCTCAGACTTCGGCATCAGAGGAATGTCCAAGGCTCACTGCGACACGCCGTTCACCGTCTCGCTCGCCGGGCAAGACTTCTCGGTTCACTACGAACCCGGAGAGTCGGAGAGTTCGCTCTTTGGCGGAAACTCAAACTGGCGCGGCCCGGTCTGGTTCCCCCTCAACTATCTGTTGATCGAGTCGCTTCGCAGATTCTGCTATTGGGAAACCGAGCCATTCATGGTCGAGTTCCCAACCGGGTCGGGGGACTTCATCAGCCTCAAAGAGGTAGCCGATCGCCTCGGTGATCGGCTCACGAATCTTTTCATTGCTGACGATGAAACAGGGCTGCGTCCCTCCATGCCCGACCACGACCTCTACAAACCGGACGGCCCATGGTACGACCGCCTGCTCTTTCATGAATATTTTCATGGCGATGATGGACGTGGCCTCGGCGCCAGTCACCAGACGGGCTGGACCGCTCTTGCAGCCTCGATTGCGAGCAATTCTGCGGTGCCTATGGGTCGACGTCGAATGCCCCGTTAACGCCTGAGTTGCCTGATTTTTCAAGCGTTGAGGACATTTCAGAAACTTTGCTGTCTGGTTACGTTCTTTCTCGGTAAGAAAAAATTGCTCTACTCTCGGAACCAGAACGCCGATTCATGCGTCACACGGGTACCGACACTGATTTCCTAGCGGTGGGAGCAATTACATGTCCGAGATCAACGAATCGAATCCAACAAACGGCAATGAAATGTCTGCTGGAGAGCCTCTAGAGGCCCCGCTCATAACGCCAGCTGTTGAGAAGCAGGGCACTCCATGGGGCCCGATCGTTGGTGGCATCGCTGTCGCGGGTGCGCTCCTCGGAGGCGTTTGGTTCGCCGCCAGCGGTAACGACGAGGTCGACGTGGCTTCTGTCGACCCCAGCGAGGAAGTGGCCGAAGAGTCCACTGATGAAGACGGGTCGGATTCTGACACCGACGCAACAGCGTCAGAGGGTGCGCTCTTCGAAGAAGAAGCAATGGAGGACGAAGAGGCGTTAGAAGACTTTGCAACCGCGGCCGCGGACTCCGTATTCGGCGGCAGTTCTTCGTCGCCCGCAGTTTGGGACGGCGAGCAGTTCATACGCCTGAACATGAACGGCGCGGGCTGGACGGCATCAACCTCGACCGATGGACTGAACTGGGTTGAGACGCCAGCGACCGGGCTTCCTGACGAGGGATACGTGTATGGCCTCGTCGAAGAGGACGGTGTGCTCGCAGGCATCGTCGACGAATACGACGAGAGAGGCTCGAGACAATCGCTCGTCACTTCGACCAACGGCACAGACTGGACCGCCGTTGTCTTGCCGAACAGCGACGAAGGCGACTCAAACTATTCTGGCATCGCTCTTCTCAACGGTCAGGTCATCGGCATTCGTACCACCTACGACAACAGCGGCGACCCGTACCAAATCCTGATGGACGCCGGCATTCTCACCGGTGAACTCCAAGAGAGCTTCTGCGGCTTCGACTACGACTATGAGAACGAGGGTGGCCCGATCGATCTCTTGACCTGCAACTACGAAGAGAACGAAGAGAACTACCCAACCGACGAAGAGCTCGACGCCCTCGCGGCACGTTACGACGCAGCCGAGACCGATGAAGAGCGCCGAGCAATCGAGGAAGAACTCGACGAACTCTGGGGTAACGGCGACACGGAAGTGTTCGCGACCATCAACCCAGGCGATCCGGTCTACGACGCCCTGTCAGAGACGCTGTTCGGCGAGTTCGAGGGTGGCGGCGAGACCATCGAGGTTGTGTCCGGTCCACTCTCAGGCCCGTTTGACGTGAGCGCACCGTTCGATCAGAGCGGCTATGCCAGCGGCATCGTGCAAACAGACTCTGCTCTGTTCGTGAGCTTCGAGAACTACGACGAACGAACCGGCAGCTCCTCGGCGGTCATCTTGACCTCGACCGACGGCGCCTCGTGGACTGAAGTTGGCGCCCCGCCAGCATCGCAAGGCGGCAGTCTCCAGGGCTTTGGTGACGCGCTGTTCTACATGAGCTATGACGAAACCGGCGGGTCTTCGTCGTACATCTCCACCGACGGCGCCAGCACATGGACCTTGAGCACGCTCGAAACGTCGCTGTTCGAGACGTATTCTCAGTTCTCCGCTGGTGAAGCTGGCATCGTTGCACTTACCAACGGCCTGCTCGAGCCCTACTCCTTCGAAGAGCCCGAGTTCCGAGGCCCTGAGGTAAGTCCGGTCATCGAAAAAGACGGCTTCACCCTCGACCTGGGCTACTTCGATGGCACCCTGACACTCACCGGGCCGGACGGACTGGTCATTTCGCTCAGCGAAGAAGAGGTCTACGACGGCGACGGCACCGCTGTTCGCATGAACCCAATCAATGGAGCGACGACCTTCCTTGACCCAGATACCGGCGAAGATCTCATTACCTTCACCGACGCTGACTACCAGGCTGCATACGAGGCCTTTGATAGCGAGTTCTACGAAGAAGAGGTTTACGAGGAGCCAGCCCGCGGCGTCGAGGTGCACTTCTCGACCGACGGAGTCACCTGGACCGAGCTCGATTCATCGGTGCTTGACACGACGGATCCGAACTCATTCGTTGGCTTCACCGGCGTAGGTGACGACGAGGCAGCGTTCTTTATCGAGACCTACAACAACATCGAACCATCACCAGATCTGTTCCTGTTCGAAGAAGAGGGCCGTGAGCCCACCGACGCCGAACTCGAAGCACTCCAGCTTTGGGAACAGGGTTCATCGAGCACCGAGTACGTCCGAATTCCACTCGGCTAGACGCTCCACAGCGTCACGAGCGGCCGCCTCGCGAGAGGCGAAAGGAACCTAGAAACTAGAAATAGGCTAGTTCCACGCGGGGTCGTAGCCGAAGAGGTCTCTCACCGGGACGACCTCTTCGGTCGAGCGACGGATCTCGACCATGCACGGTTGGACCAGCGACGGGTGTTCCTCGCCCATGGCGTTCGCGAGGCGAACCAGTTCGTAGCGAAGTGCGCCAACGTAGTTGGCCAAGCGGACCGACTTGTCTGTGGGGTCGAGGCCTCGTGTGAGCCAGCGGTTCTGCGTGGCCACGCCCGTGGGGCAGTGGTCGTCGTGACACTTCTGGGCCTGCACACACCCAATCGCGAGCATTGCCTCTCGAGCAACGCCAACACCGTCTGCGCCCATCGCCATGGCGACCATTGCCTCGGTCGGCAGACCAAGTTTGCCGGTACCAAGAAAGACGATCTGCTGTTCCATGTTGCGTTCGGCAAACGTGCCGTAGACCTCGGCAAAGCCGTGACGGTAGGGGAGCGCAACATGGTCGGAGAACGGAAGCGGTGCGGCTCCGGTGCCACCTTCGGAACCGTCGATCGAGATGAAGTCAGGGCCTCGGCCCGTCGACTTCATCTCGTCAGCGAGTTCTTTCCAGAAGGGTTTCTCGCCAACTGCCGACTTAATGCCAACCGGAAGGCCCGTCTCGGTTGCAATCTCTTCGACGAAATTGATGAGGCCGGACACGTCACTAAATGATCGGTGGCTACTCGGGCTGTTGACCGTTACGCCAACTTCGACTCCGCGAGCAGCGGCGATTGCTGGCGTGACTTTGCGGCCGGGCAACACTCCGCCTAGGCCGGGCTTTGCGCCCTGGCTCAGTTTCAGCTCGATTGCCTTGACCGGAGCGCTGTCCACCGAGGCCAGCAGCTTGTCCATCGAGAACGAGCCATCGATGTTGCGAGCGCCAAAGTAACCCGTGCCAAGTTGCAGAATGAGCGAACCGCCCTTGCGGTGATGCTCGCTGATGCCGCCCTCGCCGGTGTTGTGCAATGTGCCCGACAGTTGGGCGCCGCGGTTCATTGCTTCGACCGCTGGCGCCGAGAGCGAACCGAAACTCATCGCCGAGATGTAGACGGCGGATTCTGGTCGAAAGGCCTTTGCTCGATTGTGGGTCTCACCCATGACCTTGAGCATCGGCAACTTGTCGGCCTCCTCTTCGGGCGGGCCCGCGTGCGGGAACGCTGCATGACGGAAGAGCACGTATCCGGGCGTGTCCAGATTGTTGTCGGTGCCGAATCCGAAGTATGCGTTCTGCTGTTTGGCCGACGCGTAAATGAACCGTCGCTGATCGCGGCTGAACGGCAGTTCTTCGTCGTTGTCGGCAACCACGTATTGACGAAGCTCCGGGCCGATCTTCTCGATTAGGTATCTGAGGTGCCCAATAATTGGGAAGTTTCGCAAAATCGCGTGCTTCTTTTGCGTGATGTCATGGATCGCAACGATCACCAGAAAGATGGGGATGAGTACGAGAACCCAGAGCCAAGACATGGGTGGATCGTACTAGCGACCACAGTTGCCAGAACGCGTAGGCTGGTAAGAATGGAAAAATTGTTGGCAATCGCCGAACGCATCGTCACGCAGGCAAAACCGGGTGAAGAGGTGGAAGCATACGTTTCCCAAGGCTCGTCGGTACATGTGAAGGCCTACCAGGGAGAGGTCGAGTCCTTTACCTCGGCCAGCTCTACTGGCGTTGGAATTCGAGTCATTGAAGATGGGCGAGTTGGGTTCGCACACGCTGGCACGCTCGCCGAAGACGTGCTCCGCGAAACCCTGGCCGAGGCACGAGACAATAGGGCCTTTGCAGAGCCCGATGAGTGGGCTGGTCTCAGCGAGCCCGATGGCGGCACTCCGATCGTTCACGACACCTTCGATGAAGGCGTTGCGGCAATGCCGACCACCGACAAGGTGCAGATGGCGCTCGATCTTGAAGAGCGCGTCATGAAGAGCGACGACCGCATCACCGGTATCCGAACCGCGTCGTATGGAGACAGCACCGGTGAGATGGCGCTTGCCACCAGCACTGGCATCCGGGCGACCGACCGCGGCACCGGCGCGAGCATCTCGGTCTCTGCAATGGCCGCCGACGGAGATGACACTCAGATCGCTGGCGGTTACGACGTGAACTTCGGACCGGACGACCTCTCGATCGAGAAGGCCGCTGACGACGCAGTTGAGCGAGTCCTTCAACTTCTCGGCGCAACTCAACCAGAGTCAGCCAAGCTCACCATCGTCCTCGAACCGCGCGTGGCCGCATCGATCATCGGCATCCTCGTCGGCATGCTCAACGGCGAACGGGTGCTCAAAGGCCGCACGCCGTTCGTCGACCGAGTGGGCGAGACGATCGCGTCGCCGATGCTCTCCATCCTCGACGACCCAACCGACTCGCGTTCGTTCGGCGCTACCTCCGTCGACGCCGAAGGCCAAACCGGCCGTCCCAACTCACTCGTCGAAAACGGTGTGCTCAGAGGATTTATGCACAACACCTACACGGGTCGACGAAGCGGCGAGGGAACAACGGCGAACGGCGTCCGCGGCTACGCGTCCACGCCTGGCGTTGGTGCGCACGCAGTAATCGTTCAACCGGTCGAGGGCGACCTCGAATCGATCATCGCAGGTGTCGACAACGGTCTGCTCGTCGCATCGATGAGCGGCCTGCACTCGGGCGTGAACGCAGTCAGCGGCGACTTCTCGGTCGGTGTGACCGGGCGCATGATTCGCAACGGTCAGCGAGCTGAGCCGATTCGAGAAGCGACGATTGCTTCGACCCTGCAGAAGATGCTCGGTAACATCGTGGCTATCGGCGCCGACACCGAGTGGCAGCCCGGTGGGTCCGGGCCGGTCTCGCTCGCAATTGCCGATGTCTCGATGAGCGGCGCCTAACATGACCATTCTCACCCCCCGAAAGTTCTTCACCGTCGCCGCACTCGCGCTCGTCATGTGGTTCCTGGCCACAACGCCAGTGCAGGCTGCAGGCTTTGCCCAAGAGGGCGCAGAGATCGAACTGACGATTCTCCAGGCGATCATCCTCGGCCTCGTCGAGGGCCTGACCGAGTACCTACCCGTTTCGTCGACCGGTCACCTGTTGGTCACCAACGAACTGCTCGGCCTGAACGAAACCCAAGCGAGCGAGGATGCAATCGTGACATACGCGATCTGTATCCAGGTCGGAGCGATCATTGCGGTGCTGTTCCTTTATTGGGAACGAATCCGTCAGATGCTCGACGGCTTGCTCGGCCGCGACGACGAGGGCCGAAAGATCCTCATCGCTGTACTCATCGCCTTCACCTTCACCGCGGTGGTGGGCCTCAGCACCGAGAGCTTCGTGATGAATAACCTCTTCGGTGTCGGTCCGATCGCGGGCGCCTGGATTGTGGGCGGTATTGGCATTCTCATCCTGTCCCGCACTGGCTGGTTCGACAAAGCTGGCCGCGAACTCGGAACCCTCACCTGGCAAAACGCCATCGTGATCGGTCTGATTCAGGCTCTCGCGGTGTGGCCTGGTGTGAGCCGATCGATGATCACCATCATCGGAGCGGTTCTGGTCGGCCTCAACCTGCGTGCAGCGGTTGAGTTCAGCTTCCTGCTCGGCCTCCTGACGCTCACCGCAGCGACTGCCTGGGCCGGTCTCGGCGGCGGCGCAGAGCTCATCGAGACGTTCGGCGTGACCACACCGCTCATCGGTCTCGTCGTCGCATTCGTTTCGGCGATGGCAGCGGTTAAGTGGATGGTCGCCTGGCTCAACGACAAGGGCTTCGAGGTGTTCGGCTGGTATCGCATAGCGATTGGTATCGTCGCCCTCGCCCTGCTGGCAGCGGGAACGATCGGCTAACAGACCACAAAGCTGTGTAACTGGCAAAGCGCTAAGCGCTTCGCGCCATTCGGCCGATGGACTAGGGATGAAAGATCTTTTCTGGGTGCTCGGCGTCATTGGGGTGATCGCCGTGCTCGGGGTGGGTGGGGTTC
>CAZHUR010000129.1:0-7173 GCA_964535395.1 uncultured Acidimicrobiales bacterium | reverse complement strand
CCGTTCCCATCGTCGGCGACGCGACTGCTCCCAACGGAGTGTCTCGAGTGCGGTTGACCGTGCAGCGGGTTGCGACCGGCGAGTACCTGCGTGCCGACGGTAGCTACGCACCGGTGTGGACCCCGATCGACCTCGACTTCGACGGCACCGAGCAAGTGGTCGACTGGACCTTCGATGCAAACCTGGCCTTTGCCGGCCAATACAACATTGCGATCCGAACCTTCGACACCAACGGGTCTCGCAACCCCACGGTCAGCCGGTCGTTCATCGTGGGCGTCCTCGACAACGAGCCTCCTGAGCTGCTGGCAAACGGCCCCGCCTTTAATGGCGACTTCGTTAACCTCTCCGGGTCGGCAACCGATGACCTCGGCGTCGAAGAGGTGAGCCTGCTGCTTCAGAACCGTGACACCTTCGAGTACATCCGACGCGACGGAACGCTGGGCGCAGCGCAACGTCACTTCACCACACTGTCGAATCCGGGCGGCACCAGCACCAACTGGTCGATTACGTTCGAAGGGCTTCCTCCGGGTGAATGGCAGGCGACGATCGATGCGTTCGACAGCACCGATCAGCGGGATCGCCGGACCAGAAACTTCGTTGTAGCCGAGTAGATCCAGCAATAAATACAACTCAGAGTGAGTACCCAATCACTCTTCGACAACCCTCTGTGACAAAAGATCAGACCGGCCTTTGGCATGCAACTCAACGCGCTGCAATAATCCAGCCATGAGGCGCAAAGTAGTTCTGGTGGAAGTCAACGAGGTCCCGTTCGAGATCTGGGATCGATACGCAACGAAGCGGCCAAAGTCTGCGGTTGCCCGCCTGCTGAAAGAGTCGGTCCAGCGCACGACGGTCACCGAGGACGAAGGCTTCGTCTCCCGAGGCACCGAACACACCTACCCACAACTCACGCCATGGTGCACGTGGCCAACCCTTCACCGCGGAGTGCCCAATACCTCACACACCATCCTCGACATCGGCCAGGATCTCACGGGTCCGAACACCGAGTTCCCACCCATCTGGGAGATCGCCGCAGACGCTGGACGAAGGGTCGGCGTGTGCGGCTCGCTGCACTCCAGCCCGATCCCGAACCAACCGAAGAACTACGCGTTCTACATCCCCGACCCGTTCGCCATGTCGAGCGAGACGATTCCAAGCGACTTCGAAGCGTTTCAGGCGTTCAGTCTCGGCGCCACGCAGGCATCGGGCCGAAATGTCGACAGCGGGATCGACGCCAACCGGGCTATCCGTGCAGTGCTTAGTCTTCCGCGCCTCGGACTTCGCCCGAGCACTGTCGCTCGCATCGTTCGCCAACTTCTTTCCGAGCGCCGCACCCCGGAGCGAGTCGTTCGCCGTCGAGTCATCCAGACCGAGCTGAACTACGACCTGTTCCGCAAGGCGTTGAAGCAAGAACAGCCCGACCTGTCGCTCTTCTTTAGCAACCACGTGGCTGCTGCCATGCACCGATACTGGGCTGCCGCATATCCGAACGACTTTGATGGCGCCGACGTCGACGCCGACTGGGTGGACGCGTACGGAGGCGAGATCGATCACGCCATGGACTCGATCGACGCGATTCTCGACGACCTACTCACATTCTGCGATGAGAACCGCCAGTTCGACCTGATGGTGCTATCGAGCATGGGCCAAGCTCCGACGCGTCTCAAGCGTGTCACTCACGAACTTGGCGTGGTCGATCCAAACTTGCTGATGGCCTCGTTAGGCGCACCACAAGACTCGTGGCGCTGGACCAACGCAATGGCACCGAACTTCAATGTCTTTGTCGACGAGCCATACCTCGAAACGGTCATTGAACGGCTCGACGACATGCTCATCGACGACGAACCAATCGACTACCGACGTGCTCCGAACGGGTTTGTCAGCATGGACTTCGGCCAACAGAACCTCCATCACCCCAAGGTCACGCTCGACGGTGTCACAGCCTCGGCGGGCACGTTCGGTCTGCAGAATGTCGAGATCCAAGACCTGAGCATGAAGTGCGCAGATCACATACCGCAGGGTTCGTGGTTCACGCGGTCGCCCGACTCGGGCCCCGATGCAAGCCGAAGCGAAGTGTCGAGTTGCGCTGTTGCACCAACGGTGCTTCGGGCGCTCGGGCTTCCCCTTCCGGAGTACATGCGCGAACCCGTCACGGTCTGATGCGTTCGACGGTCATCATCGTCCACTTCGCCGAGGACGTTCCGATCGACGAGGGCTATCGGCCGTTGCGCTACGGCAGGCTCGCGATTCGACTTCGTGAGCTGGGTTTCGACGTGGTGCGAGTGTCGCCGAGCTTCAGTCATTTCCGTCGCGAACAACGCGCGATCGGCGAATTCGAATCCGCTGAAGGCACCCACGTCGTGATCGAGACCATCGGCTACGAGGCCAACCTGGGTGCCGACCGCGCAAAGTCCATCGGCCAGTTCATTGCCGGGACGCGTCGCTACCTTTCCACCGTTGACCTCGACGATGCCGTCCTCGTGGTCGGTGTCCCGCCGACCGGCGCCGTTGCGGCGGTTCGATCCGTTGTTGGCAAGAGCACGCCACTGATCGCGGACATTCGAGACCTGTGGCCCGACGCGATGGCCGTTGGCCGATCGCCTCGACTCGAGGAACCCTTCCGCCTCATTGGACGTGTTACGTCTCGTGAGGTGCTCCTGGCCGACGCTGTGGTTGCGGTGACCGAGACCATGGCGGCGTGGGCTCCGAAGAGGGCTAACCCCGTCACGATCCCGATCGGGGTACCCGAACGCGAACGGTCAACAACCTCGCCGACCGGTGGTCTTCGAGCCTGTTTCTTATCCAACCACACTCACGGCTTCGACTTCGACACCGTGCTGGAGAGCTGGAGGGAGTTCGCAGCTACCACCGATGAAGAGGTGAGCCTCGACTTCATCGGTGCCGAACCGCAGACACCGATTGCTCAGAAGCTGTTGAAGGCCGAACCGACGATTCGGTCGCTCGGTCGCAAGCTCCCTCACGAGCTACCCGAACTCCTCGCTAGTTACGACCTAGGCCTCGCCCCATCGAAGCCGGAGTGGTCCTACTCGGTCGGCAACAAGATCTTCGACTACTTGGCATCGGGTCTATTTGTTCTGCACTCGATGTTCGATGGCGTCTCCGACGAGATCGAAGAGGATCGGTTGGGCCAGCTACTTCCGCTCACCGAGACCGCCTGGACCGAGGCTTTCAGCGCGGCTGACGAGGCTCGTGCCACATCGAGGTCTGAACGGCCTGCTCGAATCGACCGTGCCGAGGCTCGCTACGGTGTCGACGCGGTGTGCACCCGCTTTGCCGGGATTATCTCAGAGCTTTCGGAGCGGTAAGAGCCCGATCACCCCAACGCTCGACGTATCGCTCAGCAGCTTTACGAGCATCAAAGCCGTCCCTGACGGCCCGGATCGCCTGTGCCGCGATTACCTCTGAGGTCTGCTCGTCGAGGCCAGCCAGCATCGCCTGGGCAGCGGCCGTGCAATCTCGGTGGTCGACCATGAAGCCGGTCTCTCCGTCGATCACCAACTCGTGGGCACCCGGTGTCGGCGTCGTGACTACTACACAACCCGCTGCCATTGCCTCTTTCAGAACGTTGGGCAGGCGCTCCCCCGGCTTGCGAGAGAGCAGGACCGAAACCCGCGACGTCATGAGCAGCGGCGGAACCTCTTCTTCGTCGATCCATCCAAGAAACGTGACCTCGTTTGTGAGTCCCAGTTCTGAGACCATCGTCTCGAGGCGCTCTCGGTCTGGACCGTCTCCTGCGATCATCAGTTCGGCGTCGGGTCGGGCTTTCACAACTTCGACGAACGCCTCGATGACGTCGTCGAAACCCTTGACGTCGACCAGTCGTCCAGCAGCAAACACGCGTGGTTTGCGAACCGCGTTCTGAACCTCTTCGACGGGATACTGCTCCAGGTCGATCCCACGGTGAATGACGGTGACGTCGACTTCGTCACCCAAGAACTGCGCGAGCTCGTCGACGTTGTCGTTGGCGTGTGTAAACACATGTCCGATTCGGCTCGCGACGCGCTTGGAAATCGGCAGCTTCAACCACAGGTCGTAAGCGCCCAGAAACATCGACTGTTGGGTAGCTGGCATTGTGTGGTGGCACAGCTCGGCGATCAGAGCCGGGTAATGGCCCCAGAACAGGTGCAGGACGTCGGGCTGAGATTTGTGGAGTCGATGTGCGGTCACTGCGGCTGCGGGCAGTAGCGCAAGGCACTTCATGCGCTGACGATTATCCCAACCTGGTTCTTGAAACATCGAGCGGGCGAGCTGTAGCAGTGCGGGCAGTCCGGGTGATCCCCGCAGAGCCCCAAACAGGTCGGCTCCGAATTGCTTCGGTGATCCGACGGTCTTGAGGTCGTAGGCGTCGACGTTGTGGCCAAGAGACCGATACGCCCGAACGTCTCGACCCGCAAACGTCTCCGACGGATACGGATACTTCATGAAGACGATGCCCAGTCGCAACCGGCGACCGGCCGCTGCGCTCATTGCGAATCGACCCGATACTTTTGCCACCAGTCCCACAACCGGGCAACGCCTTCTTCGACCGACACCTGTGGCTCAACCCGAAGCAACTCTCTCATCTTGGTGTTGTCGGCGAAGGTCTCGATCATCTCTGACTCGGGGCGAGGGGCTGGCCGTAGATCTGCCTTCTCGCCGCTCACCTTCTCGAGTTCGTCGATAAACCCGGCGAGCGAAACCGGTTTTCCGCGCCCGAGGTTGATCGTCTCGAATCCGAGCGGGCGATCGACTGCGGCTGCCAGTCCGGCCACGATGTCGGAGACATGTGTCCAGTCTCGAGCCAGCGGCCCTTCGAAGAGGTTGACCGGCACACCATCGGTGATGCTTCGAAGCAACATTCGCGGCATCATGTCCGGCCGGCCGCGTTCGCCGTAGACAGTGAACAGTCGAACGGCGGTTATCTGCAGGCCATACAACTGCGCGTAGGTGCTTGCCAAAAGCTCGGTAGACCGCTTCGACGCTGCGTACGGGTGGAGCGGATCGATGCACGGGTCGTCTTCGTTGAAGGGAATCTGATCGGTGTTGCCATAGACCGACGAGGTCGACGAGTAGATGAGTCGCTCAACGCCGAGCGCTCGGCACGAATCGAGCACGTTTTGTGTGCCGAGCAGGTTGGTTTCGAAGTATTGGCGCGGAAACCGAACGCTGTTTCGAACGCCGGCCTTGGCGGCGAGGTGTACGACGACCTCTGGCCTGGTGGTGTCGATGAGCGAGGCAATGCTGCCGTAGTCGCGAATGTCGCTCTCGCGGAAGTCTGCTCCGGCGCGACGAAGGCAATCGACGTTGTGCTCCTTATCGATGCGCGAGTAGTACGGGTCGAAGTTGTCGACGCCGATCACTTGTTTGCCAGACGAAGCAAGCAGTTCACACAGATGACTGCCGATGAACCCCGCCGCACCGGTCACCAGAACCGTATTCGCCGGCGACTTGGGGAAACGAGCGTCATTCGACTTAGAGGTGTCGTTCATGGTTCGTGCCTCTCAACCGTTGTTTCTTCATATTCGTCCCCTCTCGGGGGTACCGTCGAATCGGTGTATGCGGCCTCGAGGCGAGCCAGCATGTCGTCGCAGAGTTCGCGGACATGTGGGCTGAGTATCACGTCGGAGCCCTTCCCAACCGAGGAAGAGGTGACGTTGCGAACAATACGTTCCCCGGGAAAATCGCGTCCCAAGAACTCGTAGATACTCGACATGACTTCTGTTGGAGACTCGACCAGGTGTTTGTACTGCTGCAGACGGACCCGGCGATGTGACGCAAGATCCTGCCGGAAAAAGTGACTGTTGCGCCCGTACCAAAACAAGGCTGCGGCATCGTTGCGGGTGATCCCCTGCTTTTCTGCGCTCACGATCTGCTGTCGCACATCGGGATCGATCCGCTCAGAACGCCAGTCATCGTCTCGAAGATCAATGACCGGCTCGATATCTGAGTGGCCGTTGTCATCACCAAAATTTTTGAGGTTCGACCGAACCACGTCGCTGTAGTCCCGGTACATCCAAATCGATCGAGAGCCCTCAAACGCGGCCAACAGTTCGTCGAGGCGCTGCGACTCGACCAGGGGCTTGGCCACGACCAGGGATGCAGCGGGTGAGGAGAGCTTTCGGCGGACATCAGATTCGGCATTCAGACGCAGATTCTCGAGCTGGTCGTCCGATGACAGAGTGCTGATTTCATCGAAGATCGCCGACCGGGGATCAGCATCGAAGATCCTCGACAGCATGGTGGTTCCGGAACGCTGACAACCGGAGATGAAGACGGTAACTCGCTGTTGGTCATCTCGGTCGACTCGGTTTCGGACGCTCTTATTGAGTCGCCACGAGTGCCGCGTGACGGCCTGGTTGAACCTGGTGAGGGTCCAGGTCATTGGTCTGTTCCCCGCTCGAGACGAACATTGGCGGGTTTGCGGCGAAGGAGCCGGACGAGCCGAAGCGCCTGCCACAGCGGGCGCTTCTTTCCGGGGTTCCAGTCCTGCTGAAGCGCGTCTATTCGGATGTGATTGCGCGACGAAAGAAGGGTCCCGGTTGCGCAGGGACCAGCTGAAGAATGAACCCCAAACTCTCCGTCTACTGCCGACGAGTTGAGTATTCGCAGGAACTGGTCACCATTTCCGAGGGTCGCCGAGCTCTGTCCTGGAGAGGCGGTCAGCGTGCCGAGCACGAGGTCTCCACCGATGCGAGCTTCGAGCACGGGAAAGGTGAGCGGACCGAGGGTGAATCGCTTCGGTTGAATTCTTCGTCCTTCGAGGAAGGTCTCGACCGTCGCTGATCGTGAAAGGAGACCGAAGATGCCCATCACCAGGAAACGCGGATTCTGAGGCAACGTTCCTGGAGGAGCCGGAGTGAAGACGTTGGCTTGCTTCCTGGAGCTGGCGTCGTGAGCGTACACACTCATCAGCCCTGAAAGCGTCCGTACAGCGCACTGTGCCTCGACGAGGTCTCTCTCGATCGTGCACACAAAGCCGGGCAATTCGGTCTGGTGAACCGAATGAACCTCTTGGTGCATCAGGGCGGGTTCGTGGCCGGGCCATGAGTCGTCCAAACCGAGGTGAGGTTCGACGTGAATCTCGAGCATTCGATCGTCGCGACGCCGAAGGAGCACGACTCCGCCGATCGAACCCTCGTGCTCGACGGTTTGTAGCTCGACGCTCTTGTAGGG
>CAZHUR010000128.1:0-7179 GCA_964535395.1 uncultured Acidimicrobiales bacterium | reverse complement strand
CCCAAACCCCACCGCTCGAGAGCCCTCCCGCTGGCGCAGAACCCAGAGTTGGATCCAAACGGAACCGTGGGATCGCGCTCTTGCTCGGACTGTTCATCGTTGGAGGCGCCGGTGCTGGCATTGCCTTCACCCAACTCAATGCCGACGACGGCGACGTCGACACCTCCAGCGAACAACCAGAAGAAGAAGTCGAGGAGGACGGCGCGGTCGAGGGACAAGACAGCACAGCATCACAATTCGTGCCCGTCGATTCCGACGTCTTTGCACAGCCCGAAGGCTCCGCGGGAATCGTTTTTGGGTCAACAGCCACCAGCCGGGGACTCACCATCGTCGGCAGTGTGGGTAATGGCGAACAACTCCAAGATCAGCGATCGGTCGTGTGGACCTTCGGCTCCGAGGGTTTCGAGATGCAGCGCGAGGTCGTCGAAAACGCTCCACACCGCATGTGGGCGATCGGTGTCATCGAAAGCGAAACGTTCCTCGCTGTCGGCGATGCTCCCGGCCGCGACGGTGTGGCGTGGACCGGAGACCGCGCCAGCACATTCACACCTGTGAGCAGCCCTGACTTCACCGGTGACGCCACCGACTTCTTGCGAGCGTCCATCCACGACCCAAGCCTCGGTGACACGTTCCTCGTCGGGGGCACCCGATCCGAGGGCGACGTCGGCCTCCCCGGCCTGTGGGAGGTCTCGGCGAATCCAACGTGGGGAAACCCAGAATGGTCACTCGTCGACATTGGAAGCGACTCGCCCGGAGTGATCAACGACATCGCCGTCGACGGCGACATCGCCGCAGCGGTCGGCATGGAGACAGTCGACGGGCAGGACGTGGCCTTGATGAAGATCCGCCAAGGCGGAGACTGGGCCAACCTGATCGGCCCGCTCGAAGACGTCGAACTGTGGGGCGTCACGATCCTCGATGAGCGCATCGTCGCCGTCGGCGTGCAAAACCCCAACAGCACCACCCCCAGACCGATCGCCGTCATCGCGGACACGCTCGGAACAATCCCTCGCAGCCACGCACTCCCCATCCGTAGCGGCGACGGCGGCGTCGAGTCGGGAATCGCCCGATCGGTCACGACCCTCGACGACGGAACCGTCTTGGCCGTTGGAGACGTCGATCGCTCACTCGATCCGGGCAACGAGGACAGCGACATCGATCAGGACGGCGCGATCTGGGAACTGTTACCAGGAAGCGAGTTGGGCAGCGACGTCTGGACAACCCGCGCCTCGCCAGACCTTGTCACCGACGGCTTCGCCGAGTTGTGGAACATCGACGAGTTCGACGACACCGTCTACATCTTTGGTCGAACCGAAACCGAAGACGGCCGCCGACCAGCCGGCGCCTGGACGTTAGATCTCAGCGGATAAGCGGAACCGATCCCTTATCCGGTACGCCCGATGAGGGCCAGGAAACGAACAGCGGAGCTCGAGTTTTCTGGCGGTTCTACCGGGGCGCCGAAGACCTGTGAGTTTCTGAGTTCGTCGAGCATCGGGAAAAGGAATTCGAGAGAAGCTTCAGCGAGAGCCTCTGGGAGTTCCGCATCGACGCCAATGGCGTGGGCAAGGTCCCAGGTATGGCCGAGCAGGTCGACGAGCCGGAAGCGGGCAAACACAGACCCGGGCCGCTCGCCGATCGGGTGCTGCACGATTTGTTCCATGGCTCCCTCGCTGCGCCACGACTCGATCGCCGCAAGCGCAGTGCCTCGCCATGTGGCAACCGGATTTGGTCCGAGGATCGACGTATCGATCGCCATAGTCGACGGGAGCGGCTCGCCGGTAAAGAGCAACGGCACCGAGGCATCACCCAGCACCACATGACTGATCAGCGCCTCGACGTTCCACCCAGCACACGGGGTTTCGAGCTCGAGATGCTCGTCGTCTACCTGAACCAAGACCCGCCCAAAGCCGGCCATTGCGGCAATGACATCCTCGGCGGGATCGTTTCCGAGTTCTGTAGTGGTGGACGACTCGGTCACGGGATTACTCGCATTCGGCTGCCACTCGCAATCTCACTCCCACTCGATTGTTCCCGGTGGCTTAGAGGTGATGTCGTAGGCAACCCGGTTGACGCCGGCTACCTCGTTAATGATGCGGTTCGACATCCGGTCGAGCAGCTCGTACGGGAGCCGAGCCCAGTCGGCGGTCATGGCATCCTCGGAGGTGACCGCTCGGATGATCACAGCGTCGGCGTACGTGCGCTCGTCGCCCATCACGCCAACCGAATTCACTCCGGGAAGCACGGCAAACGCCTGCCAAATTTCACGCTCGAGCCCAGCGTTGCGAATCTCTTCGCGAACAATGAAGTCCGCTTCTTGAAGCAACGCCACCTTCTCGGGAGTTACGTCGCCGATGATTCGGACACCGAGGCCGGGACCAGGGAATGGTTGGCGCCAGACAATCTCGTCCGGCAGACCCAACTCGGTGCCGACCGAGCGAACTTCGTCTTTGAACAGAAGCCGCAGTGGTTCGACCAGATCGAACTCGATGTCGTCGGGAAGCCCACCGACGTTGTGGTGGCTCTTGATCTTTGCCGCATCGCTGGTGCCCGACTCGATCACGTCTGGGTAGAGGGTGCCCTGAACGAGATACTGAGCACCGACGACTTGTGCCTTTGCCGCCTCGAAGACTCGGATGAACTGTTCACCGATCGTCTTGCGCTTGGCTTCTGGGTCGACGACCCCTTCGAGATGTTCAAAGAAGCGGTCGGCGGCACCGACGTGTATAAGTTCGATGCCTTGGGTTCGTTCAAAGGTTTCGACGATCTGATCTGATTCGCCCTTACGCATCAGACCGGTGTCGACGTAGACGCAGGTGAGCCGGTCGCCAACAGCCTTATGCACGAGCGCCGCCGCGACCGCTGAGTCGACACCGCCTGAAAGCGCGCAGATCACTCGACCCTCTTCGCCGACCTGCTTCTGGATGAGGTCGACCTGTGTGTCGATCACGCTGGCCATCGTCCAGGTGCGATCGGCTTTGCAACCCTCGGTGAGGAAGCGCTCAATGACCGTCTGGCCGTGTTCGGTGTGCACCACCTCTGGGTGATACTGCACTCCATACAAGCCACGCTCAGAGTCTTCGAACGCCGCAACCGGCGCATCCGGGGTGGAAGCGGTAACCGAGAAACCATCGGGCATATCGGTGATGGCGTCGAAGTGACTCATCCAGACGGTCTGGCCATCGGGAAGTCCAGCGAGCAGGGATCCTGCATCACCGGAGACCGACAACTTGGTGCGTCCGTATTCGCCACGCTCGTTGCGGCCGACAACGCCGTCTTGTTGATGAGCGATCAGCTGAGCTCCGTAACAAATGCCGAGGACCGGGATTCCAAGGTCATAGACCTCAGGGTCAATCTTGGGCGCTCCTTCTACGTGAACCGACTTTGGTCCGCCGGAAAAGATGATCCCAGTGGGAGCCTTCTCTCGTACCTCGGCTGCGGTGATCGTGTGGGGCACGATCTCGGAGTAGACGCTTGCCTCACGTACTCGTCGAGCGATCAACTGCGCGTACTGGGCGCCGAAGTCGACAACGAGGACAGACTCTTCGGTCGGATCGGGAACGGTCATCGTTGGCTCACCAAAATCTCTGCTTTCTGAAAGTCCTTGAGGTCGGTATATCCACACATCGCCATCGATTGACGAAGTCCGCCAGCGAGGTTGACCGAGCCGTCATCGGAATGCGAGGGCCCATGGATAATCTCGGCGAGAGTTCCCACCGGCGGAACAGCGACACGGCCGCCCTGCGGAACGGTTGGGTGGACGCTCTGCACACCCCAGTGCCAGCCGCGTCCGGGGGCCTCGGTAGCCGCAGCGAGCGGACCGCCGAGCATGACCGCATCGGCGCCGCACACAACAGCCTTTGCGATGTCGCCGCCCGTAGCCATCGAACCGTCCGCGATGATGTGGGTGTACACGCCGGTCTCGTCGAGGTGGCGCATACGAGCAGCGCGTGCGTCCGCGAGCGCAGTTGCCTGGGGCCCACCGATACCGAGCACCGAACGAACCGTTGATGCTCGACCCGTGCCTACACCAACGAGCACCCCGGCTGCGCCAGTACGCATGAGGTGCAGCGCCGCCGAGTAGCTGGCACAGTCACCGACCACGACCGGTATCTCGAGACGACGGATGAAGGTCTTCAGGTTGAGGGGCTCGACCTCTCGGCTCGACACGTGCTCGGCGGAGATGACCGGCTGTTGGATGACGAGCAGACCGAGGTCGGCCTTGAGGATCGTGTCGATGTGACCTGACGTGCGCTGAGGACTGATCGCGGCGCAGCTGACGACGTCGGCCGCGTTGATTTCTGCGATGCGTTGAATGATCAGGTCGGGGTCGACGGGAGCTTCGTAGAGTTCCTGCATTCGCTGCATTGAGGAATCGTCATCGAGCGCTGCAATTTCGGTAAGCACCTCGTCAGCGTTTTCGTAGCGAGTCCACAGCCCTTCGAGGTTGAGAACACCAACGCCACCCTGGCGTCCAATCTCGATTGCGGTCGAGGGACTGACGACAGAATCCATGGCCGACGCCATAAACGGTAGATCGAAGCGGTAGGCATCGATCTCCCAACTGAGATCGATGTCTTCGGGGTCGCGGGTGCGACGTGAAGGCACGATCGTGATGTCCTTGAAACCGTACGCGCGGCGCGCAGTTTTGCCCTTACCAATGTCGATTTCGGCCATGGCCATCTCCGCTACTCAAAGGAAGAGGTCAATCTACCCGGGTTCTGCCTTCCCCGAGACGCCAGCCCGCTCCGTTTACTGCCTCGGGTCGACACATGGTCGGAGAGCACGAACATTTGTGTCGGCGAATCTTCGAAACTGCATCAACCGAGCTCCACGTATTCGAAGTTGGAGAGCACTTCGTTGGTGAACGAGATTGCTTCTGCAAGAAGTTCTTCGGCCCCCGCGTCCACTACTTTGACACCGATCATTTGGACACCCCGCTCTGGATGGTCGATAACCCAGATCCGCCCGGATCGGCCCGTCCGCCAGCCCAGCGTTTGTGGGTCTCGAACATCGAACTCGTGGGCTCTTAAGAGGATGACGTCTGTATCAACGGTGTAGTCGAAGACTCGTGCTTCGATCCCCCCCACGTTCGCCGACTCGACCTCGGTGAGCTCGAGAGGTCGATCCAGCATCGAGATCAGCTCGTCCAGGTCGCCAATCCGCTCGCCGTCCCGAGACAACGGGGTGTTGAGGAAGTCAATTTGCGACCGAAAGTCTTCATCGAGTGGAGCGACCCAGAGTCCCCGATCCACCCATAGTTCGCCAAATGCGACGCTTCGTGGGAACGTCAGTCTGGCACCCCCAAACGTTGAGACGTTCACTGCATCTGTACCCGTAGCAAAGAGAGGATTCGGGGCTGTCTCGCCGAAAGCGAGTGTCGACAGAATTTGTTCGGCCCGTCCAAACCACGCGGCATCTGCGTCGTCGTCGATGCCCGCCGCGATGACGAGTGGATCTTCGTTCCCTTGAGGGACGTACCACACTCGATAGCGAGCTCCCGCAGCGAGAGCGAGGAAGATATCGCTTTCGTTCTCTGCGAAACCAAGGCACGCACCGGGCGCATAACCACACTCGGTGTCGCCGATCGAGAGCTCTACAAAAAGTGCATCTGTTCCTCCGATCATCACCTCTTCGGCTTCGGTCGCCACCAGTTCTGCGGGCAGGTTGGCTAGCCACCCCACGAAATCCTCTTTTGGCCACGCAACCTGTTCGTCTCGAGGTAGGGACAGCTGAGTCGGATCGGAGAACTCGGACACCCGTAGAAAGAAGATGTCTCGATCAGGTGGCTCCGTAGACCCTGGGTCGGTGAGAACGAATGCCCCGACTCCGTTGAACTGACTTCGTAGCGGCTCACTCGTGGTGAGCGAGATCTCTGTTCCCAAAGTTAGGATCCGGTGGACACCTTCCTCCACTGCAGCAAATTGAGCGAGCAAGACTTCGGCATCTTCATCAAACTCAGCGCCTTGAAATGTCGACGACAGATCCGCCAGAACTTCTTCGATCGGTACTGTTGCGGCCTGGCTATCAGAGTCGGCGCAGGCGCCGAGAACCACAGCTAGAGCAAATACAACCCACCAACTACCTCTGAGATTCATCTTCCCCCCATTGAGCTTTGCGTAGGAACGTTGTGTCCCAACCACTTCAACGATCGGCGAGTCAAAATCCCTCACGCTCATTCGTCCTCCGCGAAGTCGAATGTTCGGACGATCTCATCAACCAACTCAGCGTCTCCCGAAAAGCGGTCGGCATTACTTTCAATAATGAGCAGGCCGAGGTCGCTGTCCTCGATGAGCCACCACACACCTCGCGGGTCCCAACCGGTGGCGACTGGCCCGCCTCGGCCCAGGGCGAAGGTGGGTGCGGCGAACGTGCCGGTGACAACTTCGAACGAACGAACGTCACGGCCATCTACAGAAAGGGTCGATCTCGGTTCGAGCTCGAACAGTTTGTCCTCGAAGACCGCAATCATCTGATCGACCGTGGTAATCGCCTGACCCTCGAACGTTACCGGGTTGGTCAGTAGCGAAAGCCGCCCTGAAAGACTGGGCGCAATGATCTGGGCGAGCGCGTCGTTCGGTTCGATGATCTGCGTTCGATCGTCGGGTAGTTCGAGACTCACGCCCCCAAAAGCGGAGAGCTCCACTGGTCCGGCCTCTACTACCCGCCATGGGTTCTGGCCGATCGAGCCGAACTCGAAGGTTTCGATCAAGTCGTCAACATCGCGGAACCAGGTTTGGTCGCCGTCTTGTTCACTCGCAATCGACTTCACGACAGCGATCGGGTCCTCTTCACCCGGGCTGATGAGCCACATCTCGTAGCGAGCGCCGTCCTCGAGAAGTGATGAAGTTGACTCGAGTTGAGCAATCGGCAACACAGGACAACCTTCGGGTTGACCACACCCGAATTCACCGATCTGAAGTACTAGGCGAGTTGCGGGCAGACCACCGACCTGCGCATCAAAGTCGGCCTCGACCAAGATCGTGGCGTCGAGTTCGTCTACCCACCCGCGAACGTCGCTGGCGGGCCAGTCCGCAGCGACAAGGTCCGAGGTAGGCGCTGCCGGCGGAGGCAGGGACGCGAGACGGCGAATGACCAGCGTTCGGTCCCTACGGCCGTCGGTCTCGCTGAACGCGAGAATGCCATTTCCGTATTGTCCCACCGTCGTTTGTTCGTCGGACG
>CAZHUR010000127.1:0-7184 GCA_964535395.1 uncultured Acidimicrobiales bacterium | reverse complement strand
AGTCGAGCTACTTCGTATTCATCTTTGTATGCGGTCAGTTTGAAGAGGCCGGCTGCAACAGCGTCCAGCAGCGTGTCGCCGTCGTGGATTGAACGCTCCGCGGCCGCCACACGATCAAGCGTGTCGAACCAGCCGGTTGCGGTCGAGTCGTTACCCCAGGCAGCAAGTTCTCCGGCGAGCATCGACAGATGCCTGCGTCGATCACCGGTCACGCCTAGCTTGTCGAGTCGTTCGCCGAAATGCTCGGGTGGGTCGGGAACCACGTCGCTCGACCCCGTTGCACGGGCTACAGATTCAGGATCGGTGATTTGTCGACGGCCCCACCTGAACGCGGCCACGTTGGTTTCGATGGCCGCGCCGTTCAGGGCGATTGCCTCTTCGATGTGGGCAGGGTCGATGGGCAGAACACCAGCCTGTACGGCCATGCCGACCACGAAGATGTTCGCGGAAGTGGCTGTGCCGAACAGGTCGATCACGATCTGCTGGGCGTCGGCCCAGTGATGGCCGGACAGTGTTTGTTCAGAGATGCGTTCGCCGAGGGCTGTGGGTGTTGGCATTGCCAACGAGGGTTCGGGGATCATGCTGCTCGTAGGGACAGCGCTGGTCGAACCAACCACGTAGGTGGTTTCGGCGTCACTGGTCAGCGCGCCTTTCGCCGAGGCGGCCACCAACTGATCGAAGGCGAGCAGGAGAGAGGCTTGGCCTTCGCCGAGTCGATTCGTGTAGGCGGCACGTGACTTTGAGAGACGGATGTCGCTCACTACCGGGCCAGCCTTTTGGGACAGGCCGATCTGGTCGAGGCCCCTGACGTGATAGCCATCGAGCATGGCCGCGGTTCCTAGGACCTGGCTAACCGTGACGACGCCAGTGCCACCAATGCCCGTGATTCGCATTGCGAAGTCGGTCTCGTCGACGAGGCGGGTGGGTGCTGCAAAGTCGTTTTCGATGGCGAGTGGATCGAGAGCTGAGGATTGCAGCGAAGGAACGGCCGTCTGCTTTGTCTTCGAAAGAACAAAATCTCGCAGGCTCGCCCGAACCGAGTCGAGGCGAGTCGGGTTTGGCTTTGGTTGGGTGATCGTCATGAACGACGGGCAATCGCCTTCGAGACAGCTGTAGTCGAGGTTGCAGCTCGTCTGATCGATCTTGGTCTTGCGGCCGAACGGGGTGGGCACGGGGTGGACAGAAAGGCAGTTGCTTACCTGTCCGCAATCGCCACAGCCTTCACAAATTCGTTGGTTGATCACCACTCGCTGGTTGGGGGTTTCGACGAGGCCTCGCTTGCGGGCCCGTCGAGCTTCGGCGGCACACGCCTGGTCGTGGATCAGAACGGTGACACCAGGAATCTTGGCCAACACCTCTTGTGCTTCGACGATCCGGGTTCGATCCCACACGTCGACGCCTTTCGGCAGTCGCTTATACGACTCATCGTTGGGATCGTCAGAGGTAACGAGAACCCGGTTCACGCCTTGGCGCAACAACACATGGGCAACTGCGGGCACATCGAGTTGGCCTTCTGGGTCTTGGCCGCCGGTCATTGCAACCGTGTCGTTGTAGAGCAGCTTGTAGGTGATGTTCTTACCCGACGCAATCGCTGCTTGCACGGCTAGTCCACCCGAGTGGAAGTACGTCCCGTCGCCGAGATTCTGAAAGAGGTGTGGCCGCTCGATGAAGTCGGCCATGCCAATCCACTGGGTGCCTTCGTTGCCCATCGCAGTGAGTCCGACCACGTTGCCGATCCGCTCTTCGTCCATAAAGATCGACATTGTGTGGCATCCCACACCAGCTCCCACGAGGGAACCTTCGGGCACCTCGGTGCTGCGATTGTGCGGGCAGCCCGAACAGAACGCTGGTTGGCGCTCGACCGCGAACGCGACGGGTATCTTGATCCGTTTAGGCTTCTTTGGAACGAGCCGGTCTTCGATCTTCCGCTCAAGGCATTGACGCAGCGGGTCGACCAGGCCGTCGGCGTCGAGCGAGCCCCAGGCTGGTAGCAGTGGTGAACCGTCGGCGGTCTGTTTGCCCACTACGGCCGGACGGTTTGTAAGGCCGTAGAGCGCTTCTTTGATATGGAGTTCGAGGATTGGCTTCTTCTCCTCGATCACAAACACTTCCTCGAGGCCCTCGGCGAACGACACCATCGTCCTCGGGTCGAACGGCATCGGCATGCCCATCTTCAAAAGGCGAATGCCGGCGTTCGCAACCTCGTCGTCGGTGGTGAGGCCCAGACGTGCGAGCGCTTCTCGCACTTCTCGGTAGGTGATGCCAGAGGCCACGATCCCTATCCATGCGTCGGCTGGGTTCACGGTGGCGTAGTTGAGCTTGTTCTGGGCAGCGTAAGCTCGGGCGAGTTCGTAGCGCACCTCGATAATTTCTCGTTCGAGGTCGAGGGTGTGCGGCGTGAGTAGTCCACCGTCGGGCATGTGCTGGTACGGCGCTCCATCGTGGAGCGGCATGATCGGCCGAATGCGATCGGGGTCGAGTTCGATACTCGCCGTTGCGTCGGCAACGTCCGCAACGATTTTGAGGGCACTCCACAACCCGGTCGCCCGAGACAGGGCAATGCAGTGGCGCCCGAGGTCGAGAGCTTCGCCGGGGTCGCCGGGGTAGAGAACCGGCATATGCATGTCGGTGAGCAGTCCCGCCGAGGACGAAGGAAGGCTCGACGATTTCGCGTTCGGATCGTCACCGACGAGGGCCACAACGCCACCCAGGGGAGACGTTCCGGCGAACACCGCGTGGCGCAGTGCGTCGGCTGCCCGATCCACACCAGGTGCCTTGCCGTACCAAATGCCGACAACCCCGTCGTAGATGGCGTCGGGTTGGGTGGCCGCAAGCTGGGAACCCATCACGGCGGTCGCTGCGTACTCCTCGTTCAGGCCTTGGGAGAACTTGATTGGAAGATCTTTCATGTGTCGGGCTGCTGTTTCGACGGCCTTGCCGTAGCCGCCAAGTGGCGAGCCTTGATAGCCCGAGATGAACGACGCAGTCTTGTGACCAGCTCGTCGGTCGGCGCGGAGCTGTTCTCCTGGCAGGCGCGCCAACGCGTCGATCCCGGTGAGGAAGACGTCGCCCTCGTCCTTCACATATCGGTCGGTGAGGTGGTAGTCGAGTATCGCCATGAGTACGCCGTTCGTGAGGTTGGTGTACCTCCATTGAAGAATATGTTTGCAGGAACGGCTATAGTTGCGAACATAATTCGGAAACAGTTTCCGTGACCGAATGAATGACTGAACAAGCTGCTCAGAATCTTGAATAATCGAATGTTACGGAGGTCACATGGTCGAACGCCTACGGTCTGAAGCGGATCAAACCCTCGCCGCCGAGCTGCAGCGAGATGCCAGGCAGACAAACAGAGCGCTCGCACAAAAGATCGGGCTCGCTCCCTCGACCACCTTGGCAAAGGTTCGAGAACTCGAAGCCACCGGTGTCATTGGCGGCTATCACGCAAGCGTGGACCTCGCCGCGCTCGGTCGTCCGATTCAGGCTCTGGTCTTTGTTCGGCTCCGGCCAAAGAACGAAGACGTAGTGAACGCGTTCATCGACGCTGTTTGGCAGTTGCCCGAAGTGATCAGTCTCGACCTGATCAGCGGGGTTGAAGATGTAGTGATCCATCTCGCAGTCCCCGATGTCGATTCCCTGAATCGTGTGGTCCTGTCCAAGATCAGCAACCGCGAGGGTGTGTTCGACGAACGAACATCGCTGTTGTTTGGCCACCGCCAAAAGACGGTGATCGAGCCGCTTGGCTAACTTGGCACTATGAGCGGGGCGGACGCATCGCCAACACCGGCGTATTGGCCTTGTACTCCTCGTAGTCAGGCTCACCGCCCCACTTCTTGTCGGCGCGCCGCTCGAGCAAAGGCACACCGCTGACTCGGGTCAGCAGCACGAAGACAAAAACGGGCGAGATGAGCGTGGCGTACTGCAACCCACTCAGTGCGGGCAGAACCATGATCGCCATTCCCGTCCACAGCATGATCTCGCCAAAGTAGTTGGGGTGACGGGACCATCTCCAGAGGCCGACGTTGATGAATCTGCCCTCGTTCGTTGGATCCTTCTTGAAGGCAGACTTCTGACTGTCCGACACCACTTCGATTGCGAAACCGACGACCCACACCAGCAGGCCAACGACGCCGAGAACTCCGAAGCTGGTCTTGGCGCCCGAGGTGATGGCTGCGTAGGCAGCTCCAGCGGTGAGCGAAACCCAGAGGCCCTGCAACATCCAAGCCATCAAGAAACGCACTGCGCTCTCTTTGATCTTGTCGAAGCGGCGGTCGCCATCGGACTTCTTGACGCGCGCGAATAGAAACGAGCCGAGCCGGCCCGCCCACACGAATATCATCAAACCGGCGAGCAGAGTTCGGGTATCGAGCTCGTCGGTGGTGATGAGCGCAACCGCGGTGACCGTGATGTAGGTGATCGACCCGGTTAGGTCGTAGTAGTGATCGGTCCGTGAAGCGAACGAGGGCACGAAGACGGCGATGTTGATCGCGAACGCGAGGAACACGAGCAGCGTGAACGACTTGATCGGCCCGATGGACTCACCACCGCTGGCGCCAAGAAACGCAAAGATCAAGCCCAGGATCGCGGCGACAGCGATGCCGATGAGCGCGGTCTGTTCGGCCTTCTTTTCCCGGTCACTCTTCGTTGTGTCGGTCACTTCGGGGCCAAGATCTTCTCGATTGCTCGCTGGGCAGCCCCTGCTCCCGACATGCCGTGCACACCGGCGCCAGGATTTGTACTTGCGCTTCCCAGAAAGATCGTGGGATCGGCGGTGTCGAAGGGGTTTGTTTGGGCCATCGGTCGAGCAAAGAGTTGGGTGCCCGCGTAGCTGCCGCCGCCGATGTCGCCGCCGATGAGGTTCATGTTCTGCACCTCGAGGGCAGCGGTGTTTGTGACGTGTCGACCAAGAACAACATCTCGAAATCCCGGGGCGAATCGTTCGATCTGATTTTCGATGGCTTCGGTGCGATCCTCGGTCGAACCGTTAGGGACGTGGCAGTACGCCCAAGCCGTGTGCTTGCCCTCGGGAGCTCGACTCGGATCGAACATCGTGTGTTGGGCGAGTATCACGAACGGCTTTGGACTGTGGGCTCCGGCGGCCACCTCGGCTTCGGCGGTCACGATCTCGTCGAGGGTTCCACCCACATGCACGCTTCCCGCTTGGGCAACGTCGGGGTTGGTCCATGGAATTGGTTCGCGTAGTGCGTAATCGACCTTGAACGCTCCAGGGCCATAGCGCCAGCCGGTCAGCTTGTCCCGATATTTCTCGGGGAAGCGATCGCCTGCGATCGAGTCGAGCTGGCGGGGAGAGAGTGTGAAGATCGTTACTCGGGCGTCGGGAACATCAGCCATCGACTCCACCGGATGGCCGGTCTGGATCTGGCCACCCAAGCTGTTCAACACGGACGCCATCGAGTCGACCAGCGACTGCGCACCACCTTTGGGAAAGCCCCAGCCAACACTGTTGGCGAGCGCCGCAAACAACAGTCCGAATGTTGATGTGAATGGAGCGGTGAGCGGCAGGATCGAGTGAGCTGCGTGGCCAGCGAAGAGTGCTTGTGCTTCATCGGACTTCCACAACCTTCGGGCGGTGGTGGCTGCGGGAAGGGCAGCAGCAGCGCCGAACCGCGCCCCGATGAGCGGGTTCTTCGGCACGCGAAGCAACGGGTTAAGCACGAGGTTCAGCAACGCATCAGCGTTTTCGACCATCGACTTGTAGTAGCGGCGGTAGGTGGCGCCGTCCTGACCGAGCTGATCGATCGTGCGCTCAAAGTCACGCCATGCCATGCCAGCCCGTCCATTCTCGAGTGGATGAGCAGCCGCCGCCGGCGGGTCGATCCATTCAAGGCCATGTGCGGTCAGTTCATCGTCGATGCTCGCAAAGAACGGCGATGCCTTGACCATTGGATGGATCGACGACGCGATGTCGTGCACAAAACCTGGTTCGGTGAGTTGGGCCGAACGCGCCGCACCACCGATTGTTTCGTTCGCTTCGAGGACGGTTACAGAATGGCCGGCCTTGGCGAGGGTGATCGCGGCGGCAAGCCCGTTTGGGCCCGACCCGACGACGACCGCGTCCACACCATTTGACGACATATCTAAGACTACGTCGCGGACGTCTCCCGCAGATGACCCTCAACATGGGATGCTGGTCACGTGGCAATTCTTCTCAACCCATGGGCGCTCGAAACCGAGTGGTTCGAAGCCCTATCAGATCGTCTCCCCGACGAAGAGCTCTGGCTTTGGCCCAACTGTCCGGACCCGACGAGGGTAGAGATGCTGATCGCGTGGCGCATGAAGCGAGCCGATATGGCTGCGTTCTCTAACATGACGACGATCCTCTCGATGGGCGCCGGCGTAGAGCAGTGGCTGAAGGAGGGGACACCGGAGGTGCAGATCGTTCGGCTCGCCGATCCAGCCATGGCCGACGAGATGGCCGCCTACGCCGTGCACTGGGTGGCACACTTTCAGCGAGGCTTCCAACACCGATTCGAAGTTGCTGACCTCGACGACTGGGGCGTCTCCACCGCGCCGACCGCGAGCGAGTTTCGCATTGGACTGTTGGGCTTTGGCCAGATCGGTCAGCGAATTGGGCGGGCCTTCCACGACCTCGGTTATCCGATCCAGTCGTGGACGCGCAGCGGAACGGAGCGGGACTGGGTCGAGTCATACGCCGGGCCAGAACAGCTCGCAAGCTTTCTGGGAGCCTGTGATGCGGTCATCAACATCTTACCCAACACGCCGAACACGATTGGCACGCTGAGTGCCGAACGCTTCGCCCAATTCAAAGACGGAGCGCTGTTCGTCAACATGGGACGTGGCACGGTGATCGCAGATGACACCGACCTTGTTCGAGCACTTGAGACGGGTCCGCTCAGTGCAGCGGTGCTCGACGTCTTGGGAAAGGAACCACCGCCACCGGACAATCCGCTGCTCACCCATCGGCAGATCTGGGTCACGCCACACGTCTCGGGCATGACCAATATCAACACAGCGGCAGCGCTCATTGCCGACAACATCGTGCGCATTCGAGACGGCCAAGAACCCTTTCCGCTGGTAGACCGCACCGCAGGATACTGACAATCGTTCACAGAACTGTTCAAAGAACACTGGGGTTGCGCGAAAAAGAGTGACACCCCCGGGAGAGTCGGCCGGAGCCTCCTCACCACGGGGGTGCCGGAGTC
>CAZHUR010000126.1:0-7200 GCA_964535395.1 uncultured Acidimicrobiales bacterium | reverse complement strand
GTGCTTGCGTTTGCGTTCGAAGCCGACGTTGGTGTTCTCGATACCAACGTCGGGAGAGTTCTCGCTCGAGTACTTGGTTCGTCGTTGAGCAACGCCGAAGCCCAAGAGTGGGCTGATCATCTCGTTCCTGATGGCCAGAGTTGGGAGTGGAACCAAGCGCTGCTCGACTTCGGGGCTCAGATTTGTCGAAAACGGACTCCGCAGTGCGGGCAGTGTGCGTTGCACGAGATGTGCGCCTGGCAGGGGATCGGAGACGATCCAGCGATTGGATCTGCTGCGGTGAGTGTGCCCCAGTCGAAGTTCGATGGATCCGACCGGCAAGGCAGGGCACGCCTGGTGTCCCGGCTCCGAACGGGCCCTTTGTCAAGGTCTCAAGCTCTGGCGTCGCTCGACTTTGGCGACGACGACGAGCGTGCGGAGAAGGTCTTGGCCAAGCTGTTAGCGGACGGCATGGTCGTAGAAAAGGGACAACTCCTCGGACTCCCGTGACCCCCTTTGAGAAACCCGGTGTTCGCGTCAAGTTCGTCACATGACTTCTCGCGAGCCGACTTTTGGCCGTTATTGTAAAGGAGTCTTCTATTTGGGGTAGGCGACAAAGGCTGGAGGTACAGGGTGAAGCTCTCGGACAAGGGTGGTGTAACCGTCTCCTTTTATGGGGTGCGTGGCTCGACGCCATGTCACTCTTCCTCGATGAGTCGCTACGGGGGAAACACCTCTTGTGTGGTGGTCCAACGACCAGGCCAAGATCCGTTTGTTCTCGATGGTGGCACCGGGCTTCGCTTCTACGGCCTCGACATGGGTGCCGACAAGTTCTCCGGCACGATCCTGTTGTCTCACTTGCACTGGGATCACGTGCAGGGGCTTCCTTTCTTTCCCCAGGCGCTCCACGAGGAGTCCAAGGCACAAGTCTTTGGTCCGCCAGAAGAAGACATGTCGTTCGCGGACGCGATCTCAAACTTCGTTCGTCCCCCATATTTCCCGGTAACGCTTTCCCATCTTCCTGGCGATATCGAGTTGGCCGACATGTGGGAAGAGTCGGTCACGATCGGCGATGCCACGGTGACAGCGCGTTCGGTTCCTCACCAAGGGCGAACGAACGGCTACCGAATCGAATGGCCCGACTTCTCACTCGCCTACATCCCCGACCACCAGGAGCCCGAAGATTCCTCGACCATCGCGCCGGGCGTTCTCGAACTGGTGAACGACGTCGACTTGCTGATTCACGACGCGCAGTTCAGCCCGGAACTGCTGGCTGCTCGCTCCGACTGGGGACATTGCACTCCTGATTACGCCGCGCATGTGGCCGACTCGGCTGGCGCATCAATGCTGGCACTCTTTCATCACGACCCGCTCCATGATGACGATGCGGTCGACTCGATGCTCGAGCGCGTTGTTGACAGCCACACGTCATGTGATGTGGTGGCCGCGGCAGAAGGCCAAAAGCTCAGCTTTTAGAGGTTGAAGTTCGCAGTTAGCTGCGGGTTCGCGTTGATCGCTGCGATGGACGAGAGGTCTCTACCTCTGGTACTGAACGCTTCGTTGTGACCATGCTGTTGGTCGGGCGACGGTGACGGTGCGCAATCGCTGAGATGTATGCGTGCTCGTGCACTTCGCCAGTTCGGGCCGGAGCGAATCGTTCGTCCAGTTCGGCAGCGAGCAGCTTTGCGCCGAAGAGTTCTTCTTCGTGGTGCTCGCCAACGGCGGTCATAAGTTTGGCGAGCGCCTCGGTGTCGCCCTTTGGATAGATGCGCCGTCCGTCGCGACCTGTCTCGGTGTTGAGGATCTCGCAGTGAGGTGCGATGTCGCTTGCGAGGATCGGCAGGCCAGCTCGGCCAGCCTCGATGAGAGCGGTTGGAAGCCCTTCGAGGTGTGAGGAGGTGACAAAGCCTCCAGCGTTCGTCAACAGCTCGCAAAGGTCTTCGCCATATACCGGACCGGTGAAGATGATGTTTGTGTTGTCGCCTGCGAGTTCGTGCAGGTGGTCGACGTAGGGCTGGGTGCCCGCTACGCCGCCGACGATCACGAGCGGCATATCGGTCATTGCCTTTTGGTAGGCCTGGATCATCTCGTGAGGGGCCTTCTCTGGGACGAGTCGACCGACCGAAACGAAGTAGTTCTGGCGCATGAGGTTGTAACGACCGAGCGCCGGGCCCGGGGCAACTTCCTTGATGGGCTCTGTCGAGTTTGGCACGACCGTTGTGGCACGCTTGAACTCGTCTTCATACTCGTCAGAGAGGCTCTCGGACACGACCAGTGTGGAGTGTGGTACTCGAGCGCTGACGAGCGCTGCGAAACGGAGGAGCAACTTTGCTCCGCGGCCCCATTTGTCGCGCTTGTCGTCGCGGCCGTGAACGGTTACGACGACGGTTGAACGGGTGAGCAGGCGCGAGACGATCGACATCAAGCCGGGCCCCAAGGCGTGGAAGTGGACAATGTCAAAACCTCGGCCGACGCAATAGAGGGAAGCTCTGAGTGCGTGGACAAGAGCGCCGACTCCAGGGGAGGTGCACGCAGGGAGGTACACGAGCTTGACACCATCGATCATCGGTGGGTGATGCTCGTAGTCCTCTGAGCGGCAGAACACGGTCACGTCGTGGCCGCGAAGGACCAGCTGTCGGGCGAGCACGTCAACGACGGTCTCGACTCCTCCGTAGTTCGCTGGCATGCCACGAGTGCCTGCCATAGCGATTCGCAACGTGTCCGGTTTTCTGCGTTTGATCATTCCAAGTCCCGCCTCGGTTCGTCTATCACTCTCACGATGGTAGAACCGCTCCTAATGAGAATCGAGGGGGCATGGTGCCCCTTGACCCCAGTCCATTTGACCTATATGTGTTCCTGGCTTTGCTGTTCAAATCTCTTTCATGTGTTGTCTGTATCGCTGTGCTCGAGCCACGTAGTTTGCAGCGTTGAGCAGGTTTAGTTCTATCGAGTTCGCGTCTTCGCGAAACTTTGCCGGTACGCCGAGTGCCATTGCGTTCTCCGGCACGATCTTTCCGCCCGGCACCAACGCGTTGGCACCGACGAGTGCTCCGCTGGAGATGACGGCACCGTGCAAGATGACCGACCCGCTACCGGCGAGGGAAGCGTTCTCCATCGTGCAACCCTCGAGGTGTGCGTTGTGACCAATCGTGCAGTCGTCGCCGACGGTTGTTGCGAACTCTTCGGTGCAGTGGAGCACGGCCCCATCTTGGACCGAGCTGCGTTCTCCGACGGTGATTGTGTTGTCATCGGCGCGAATGACCGTGCCCGGCCACACAGAGGCACCAGCCTTGAGCACAACGCGGCCAATCAGCACCGCATCGGGATGGACATACGCCTCTGGGTGGATATTTGGCACCCAGTCTTCACCTAACGTATAAATTCCCACTAACACCAATTTAGCTGTTCAACTTCGCAAGGTCCAAAGCACTAGTTAATAAGCTCCTGAAGCAGCAAAGCCCACGTTTACCAGCCGCGAAGCAACCTCGTGGGCTGCTTAAATTTCTTGGCGATGACGCCCAAGCACTTCATTTCGTCGGCGCGGTCGAGGTGGGCGCCACGCACTGCTTTGACGTAGCCCTTCATCACCTGGCTGGCGAAGGAAAGGTCTTCTGCGCCGTGCTGTTTCAGCTCTTCGAAGTTGAGTCCGTTGCGACCCGAGTTCTTGGCGTGGCTCCGCGATGCAAACAAATCTTCGGGGATCTTTCTGAAGGTGCCGCGCATGGCCATCTCTACGAGGAGGGTACGGTCGCCTCCGTAGAAGGCGCCGTGCAGTCGGGTCTGCATCATGACGTCGCGGCGCATGATGCCGAAGATGTAGAAGTTGCGGTGGTTGTTGTTGATGACCGCGTCAATGCGGTTGTGGGGCGAGGGGGACTCGAATCGCTCGTCGCCGGCGGGAGGTCGAAGGCGAATTGCCTCGAGGTAACCGTCGCCGCCTAAGTAGCCCTGATCCATCTTGAGCATTGGTTCGCTCGCCGGATCGATCAGAATTGCGTTGGCGTGGCCAATGACGATCTCGGGGTCGGCGTCCATCATGGCGATGACCTTGGAGAGATAACCAGGTTCGATTCGGTCGTCGGCGGCAGCCCACCGGAACAGTTCACCGTTGGTGATGCGGAACAGTCGGTTGAAGTTCGCCGGTCCGCCGATGTTCTCTTTGTTGCGCGTGTAGGTGACGCGATCGTCGGCTGCGACGAGTTCGTTGACGATGTCTGGGGTTGCGTCGTCGGAGCAATTGTCCGACACCACGAGTTCGAAGTCGCCAAAGTCTTGTTCGAGGTGACTGGTGATTGCTTCGTGGATGTAGTCAGCGCCGTTGTAAACGGGAACGCCGATAGAAAGCCGAGGGCTGTTCGTGGTCATAAGGTCGCATAGCCAGACTGCGGCTCGACCGTGGTGTCATCGGGGTTGGTTACAACCTCATTCCGGCGACGCCCCCAGGTGAGCACTGCAATGTAGGCAAACGCGATGTTGAGGTACCACCACACGATGGTGTTGAGGAGCACGTTCTCGGTGAGGAGCTGAGCTCCGACCGAGACCAGCGCTGCGATTGCGCCTGCGCTGAGCACGGTTGTGGCACGGTCGAACTCGCCGCGCTGAGCCCGGCGCCACACATAGAAGCCTGCGTAGGTTGCCAGGCCGAGGAGGGTGAAGAAGCCGAGGGCACCCAAGACGCCGCCTTCGAGGTATGCCTGGAGAATGCTGTTGTGCGGATCTTTCGCCTCGATGGTTTGGGTCTTCGTAGCGTCGATGCCGATGCCGCTCACGGGGTTCTGCGAAGCGAACGGCCAGATGCGTTCCCAGTAGCCGAAGCGCCATGCGAGCGAGTCGTCGGTCTTGACGCCGCCCGTTGGGCCCGTCGATGCGGTGAGGTTGCCGAGTCGATCGCCTACGCCGGGGACCAAGGCTGCAGCAGCGAGCGATCCGCCGATGATGACCCAAACGAGTCGCTTGTTAATTCGGGCGGCGAGCAAGAGCGCACCGATCAGAAAGCTTGCCCATGCGCCTCGTGCGAAGGTGGCAATGAGTAGAAAGCTGCCGAGTCCGGTCGCGATCATGACGCCGAGTCGAGTCTTCACTTCGAGTGTTGGGATGACGGCGAAGCCGAACAGGAGAGCGAAGGACAGGTAGGTGGCGAACGTGTTGGGGTGGGCGAAGGATCCATCGATTCGGATGAGTCCGGACCCGCCTGGGTCGAGCGTGCCGGTCCAGAAGAACTGGACGAAGCCGGTAACGAGCGGGACGATCATGCCAATGCCCGACGCGACGAGCAGCTTGATGAGGTTGCGTTCGTTTTCGAGGAGTGATTGTTCGATTGCGAGGTATAGCAACATCACCGATGCCAGACCGAACATGGCGGCCTGGGAGACGCCGCGGTCTACCGAGGTGAGAAAGCTTGGGATGAACAGCACGAAGAACCCAACAAAAGCCCAGCCGAGTGGGGTCATTGGGTTCCAGTTGCCGCTGACCCGTCGGCTGATGAGGTGAAGCGCGGTCACCAAAATCACCAAGATGCCAAGGATCGCTGAGGGTTGGAAGGTTCCGAATTCGTCGGCGATGAGGTCGTCGAGCGATGGCCGTAGCGCGAGCGTTCCCATCAGGAACCACTGGTACTTGTACAAGCCGACTAGTCCGAGGATTCCTGCGACGAGCATCGTTCCGCCGAGAATGACGAAGGGCGTGTCGGGGGAGAGTGCGTTGAATGCAAACGCGACGGCTAGGCCGGCGATCGTCGCAGCGAGGAGTACGAGAACCGACGCGGGGCCAGGATTGACGTTCGGCGGACCCTCATCTTTGATGTCGTCCTCTTCTTCGAGGCGAATCGAGACGCGGTCATGGTACGTAGAGGTAACCGTCATGCCGATTTCTTGGCGTCGTCCTGAGCTCCGAATGCGAGTGGGTATCCCCAGTAAGTGAGGTGCTGTGCGAGTTCGGACTCAAGCTGACGTTGTTGCGGTTCGGTCAGGTCGCGGCGCCACTTATCGTTTGTGTTGCGGAAACCAAAGTCGACAATCGAAGTGTTGAAACCGTTGGTGTACTCGAGCTCACAAAAGTTGGCCACGTCTCCAAAGATACCCGTTGGATCGTCGCAAAGGTCTTCGTACCGGATCTCGAGGAATTGTTCGGCCGGAACGTGTGGGATTGCGGTGCGCATTGCGTCGAACATGTCGGACAGTTCCATGGCGCCGAGGGTGACGAAGGACTGCCCGCTTGCGTCCCAACGCTGTTGTTGTTCGGGGGTCATGTCGAGGCCGCGCCAGCCCTTGGTGCCCTTCCAACCTTCCCAGAAGTCGATCTGCATGATCGAGTTCACGACGGCTCGCCCGTCGCGGACGACGTGAATGAAGCGGGCGTCGGGAAATGCCTTGAGCAGATAACCCATTCGGGGCCAGCCGGTGATCTTGATGAGCGGCGTTGGACGCCCTGGGACCGTGAGCCGATCTACAGCGTTGACGAGGTTCTCGCGGGTCCGTTCGGTCAGGTCGGTATCGAGGAGGTCTCGGAATGGCTCACTGAAACCGGGTGCGATTCGCTCCCAGTAGGCGTACGCCTCGCTTGGCTTCAAGTGTCCAGGCTCGATCAGACCGCGTGACAGGGCGGTGCCGATCAGCGGCGAGTCGAGGCCTTGCAGCAGGGCGGCGTTGAGCTTTTCGCCCTTTGGCATGACGTCGAGAATCTTTGAGACCCACGAGACATGTGGGTGGCGGGCGAAGGCGTGGTGGAATGCAGTCGAGCCGCTTCGGCCCGCTCCGACGATGAAGATCGGGGGTTGGTGTGATGTTGATGTTGTCGTGGACATCAGGTTCACCCTGCTTTGCTGTTCTGGCTTCTACCCCAGCGTCCGTCTTTGTTTCGTTGTCGCTTTGATTTCGACTTTGACGTGGACTTTGCCTTGGAGTCCGACTTTGGCTTGGCCTTCGATGTTGCCTTCTTCGGGGCTGGAGGCTCGTCGTCGTCTTCGTCTTCTTGATCTAGATCGATGACAGCTTCAGCTTCGTCCGCTGCCTCGTCGTCTTCATATTCTTCGGCGTCATCATCGTCGACGAGTTCGAGTTCTGCATCGCCGTACTCGTCTTCTTCGTCGTAGTCGTCGTCATCATCATCGACGTCTTCGAGTGCAAGGAGATCTGCGTCGTCGTCCTCGTCTGGGTCGAAGCCGTCCTCTTCGTAGTCGCCCTCGCTGTCGTCTTCGTCGCCATACTCGGCGTCGTCGTCGGC
>CAZHUR010000125.1:4864-7266 GCA_964535395.1 uncultured Acidimicrobiales bacterium | reverse complement strand
CTTGCGCAGAGCACCTTCTGGGCCGCTGGCGTTCGGACGGATGAATACCCAGTTCTGCCATGCCGAGAGCCGAGAGAAGATTTTGGTTGCCATCGTCTCGGGTCCGGCAAAGCGATGGTTTGCTTCCATGGCTGTGAGAGCATCTGGCGAGAAGCTGGCGCGTTCTTCGATGGCGAGGCGAAGCTCGTCCTCCCAGTCGAGGTCGTCTGGAGCTGAGGTAACCAAACCCAGCTCCATCGCCCGGGCGGCGTGAATGGTCTCGCCTACAGCAGCATCGGCAGCGGCGGCATCATCGGGAGAACCCCAAAAGCGCGACGCGATGCGAGTCAGTCCGTTGGCCATCGGCATTGCGCCGAGGCTTGCGGCGGTGAGAACGAATTCGGCCGGTGGAAGTGGATCTTCATCGTCTTCAAAAATGCCGTCGAGCATGTAGCTACGGTCTGCGGCGAGCATGACTTCGGCCAACACGCCAACAAAGCACGACCCAGGGTCCACGATTGCGATGAGGCTGCGCGCTGTGAGATCGAGCCGCGACAACACTCGCTTCCACAGCAATGCTGTTTCCCGGGTGAGGTGGTCGGCGCCTGTGATCAGAGCCTCGGTCTGGGTACGCGCAGCCGCAGCATCGCCTCGGGTCTTGAGCACGATGGTGCCGAGCTGTGGCTCATTGAAACGGAGGTGACAGAGCACGTCGTCGAGTTCTCGCGCTGCGGTGAGCGCCCAATCGGCATCGTTGGTTGCGGTGATCGTCAACTCGACGGACCGATTGTCACGATCGAGCTTCGCTGTAACGAACGAGTAACTGACCGCGTCGTCGGTTAGGGTGCGATCGAGTGGCCTTAGGGCCCGTGCCGAACCATCGTCTGTTCGATCGGAAGTTTCCGCCAGCGCTTGGATCCGGGCAGCAACCGCATCATCAAAGGTCGAGGGCGGAGCGATCTCGTCGACGAGACCCCATTCGACTGCTTCAGCGCCCTGAATACCCTCGGACTTTGTGGCGAACACGTCAGCGCGGTCACGGCGAACATGACGCTTATCGGTAAGGCGCGTGAGGCCACCGGTGCCAGGCAGGACACCGAGCAGTGGCAGCTCGGGTAACGAAACGGCGCTCGAGCGATCGTCGACCAACAACAGGTGATCACACGCCATTGCGACCTCGTAGCCGCCACCGGAACATGCACCCTTGATCGCCGCAAGGAACCGAAGCCCCGATTCGTTAGAAGCTTCTTCGAGTTCAAGACGGGTTTCGTTTGTGAACTTGCAGAAGTTGACTTTGTGGCTGTGCGAGGCTGCTGCGAGCATTCGAATGTTCGCCCCTGCGCAGAACACACCTTCGAGTGCACTGTCGATGACGACAACCTTCACCCCAGGATGCTCAAAGCGGATTCGACGGATGGCATCGGCCATTTCGATATCTACGCCAATGTCGTAGCTATTGAGCTTCAATTCATAATCGCCGAGGAGTCCTCCGGTAGTAGCCACGTTCAACGAAAGTTGGGCCGTGTCACCATCGACCTTCAGGCTCCAGTGCGCGTACGAGTCGGGGTGACGTTCGAACGTAATCGGCTGGCCTTGCTCACTCACCACGATCCCCCGATGATCAATCGATTGCGACCTCGAACGTCAACATACCTTGCTTTCCTTGCGTATCGCAACCAGAATGTAGAACATCATGATACGTGAGCAAACGTCCCAGTTGGCCCCGGTTCTTGGCGCACGGCTTGATGGCGAGCCAACGGAAACAACCAGCGCATCGGATCTGCTCGTCACGATCTTTGGCGAACTGATGCGACCCGCCGGCGGCGCAGCGTGGACCCAAACTCTGATCGAGTCGCTCGCCCTGTTCGAGATCGAGGAGAAAGCTGCACGACAGGCGGTGAGCAGGCTTTCGACCAAAGGATGGATCACCTCCGAGCGAGTAGGTCGCCGCACCCGCTGGCGTTTGACGCCATGGGCAGACGACCTGTTAACCCGCGGCGCCGAGAGAATCTACGGACTCGGTGGGCAGCAACAACCATGGGATGGACAATGGCTCGTTCTACTCGCAAGCATTCCCGAATCTCGCCGCTCCCAACGAAACAACATGGCGGTCGGGCTGGGTTGGGTTGGCTTTGGCTCGCTTGGCCAAGGGGTATGGATTTGTCCTTGGGTCGGCCGCGAGACCGAAGCGACACTGGTGTTGAGAACCGCTGGGGTCACCGATGCAACGATGTTCCGATCGACGATGACCAACGTTGGCGACCAGTCGACGCTAGCCGAACGCGCGTGGGGCCACGACGAGATCTCCGCGGAGTACGCAAGATTCATCGACCGTTTCACCGTCACGGACAACCCGGAGGTCAAGGCACTGATCGACCTCGTGCATGAGTGGCGACGCTTCCCTCTTCTCGACCCGGGTCTTC